>CAZKDT010000102.1:0-8721 GCA_964551515.1 uncultured Desulfobacteraceae bacterium
CTGAAAGAAAAAGGAACCAATGTTTGGGCCCAGCTTGAAAAATGGTGGACAGAAATTCCTCAATATTCTGTTCCGGTTCACGTAAAAGGCGGCGCTGCTATTTTCAAAGCAGACGGTCTGACCCAGGTGGCAACTTTTGAAGCTACCTTTCCTGAATAAGTAAAAATAGAATGTATACTTTCTAAAATTGCAGGTTACGTGTTCCAACGACAAAAACATAGAACGCGTAACCTGTTATATCACATAAGCGCTAAGTTGTTTTTCGCGCCCGAATGACTGTGGGTTTGCTAAAAAGATGAACATCGAACATCGAACGTTCAACGTTGAACATCGAATAATTATGTTGCTTCGCTCCGATATTTAACTTTATTTGTTTTTCTAAATCCGATGCCCTATCCTTTGGCATCTATTAATTAAATGCTTGCCTTTGTTTTTCATTCAACATTCGATGTTGGACGTTCATCACAACTTAACGCTTATGCTGTTTTATACCCCTGATGTCTTTAGGGCTGATTCGATAGAGAAGTGATATGTCGAGGTCTGAACATGGGACTATATGATTTTACTTTTTATGATCTTATCCATCGCAATGCGGTATGTTTCAATGATACCGAAGCATGGTTCGAAGCTGACGACAACCGGAGTCTAACATTTAACCGGTTTAAAAAGGTGGTCGATCATCTGGCATCCGGTTTGCAACAATCCGGCATTAAAAAAGGCGATCGTATCGGAGTGTTAGGTAAAAACAGCCTTGAGTATTTTCTTCTTTACGGAGCAGCGGCTGCATTGGGAGCCATTATCCTGCCGATTAACTGGCGTCTTTCGGCTGACGAAATCATTTTTAATTTGAATGATTGTTCGCCGGTAGTTTTTTTTGTTGATGCAGAGTTTCAAAAACTGGTCGAGAGTATAAAAGATAATCTTCCTTCAGTAAAAAATTATTACGCCCTCAAACCCGGTGGAGGCAATTTTGCTGAGTTTGATTCTTTGATGAATAACCGGGGTGATTTTGAAGCGGCGGACGTTTCCAATGATGATGGATTTGTCATTATTCATACCGCGGCTGTTGCAGGAAGACCCAGGGGCGCGCTGCTGAGTCACGGTAATTTTTTATGTGCCGGTTTGCATTTGAATTATTGCTTCAACTTGACATCACAAGACGTGCATTTAAATCTTTTGCCCATGTTTCATGTGGGCGGATTTTTTATGGCCACAAGCAGTTTTCAAGCCGGTGCACTGAATGTGAACATGAGCAAATTTGATGCCCAAAAGGCGGCTGAACTTATCGAAGAAAAAAAAGTGTCTCTATTTTTTGATTTTTCGCCCATCCTCGCCTCCATCCTTGAAGTGCATGAGCAAACAGGGAAAGATATCAAAAGCCTCAGGTCCGTGATGGGTCTGGATACACCGGAAACCATCGAGAAATATCAAAAAGTCACCGGCGGGACTTTTTATTCCATTTATGGACAAACAGAGACAACCGGTTTGGTGAGTATGGGGTGTTACAATGACAGACCCGGTTCTGCCGGCAAAATGATTCCGCTTGGAGAAGTAAGGATTGTCGATGATTATGATCATCCGGTTTCCATGGGGCAGGTGGGTGAAATCACCATGAAGGGTCCTCTGATCTTTAAGGGATACTGGAATCTCCCGGAAGATACGGCATACACGTTCCGAGAGGGCCGGCACCATACCGGAGATTTGGGCCGTTTTGATGAACATGGATTTTTATGGTTCTCAGGCCGTAAAGCCGAGAAGGAACTTATCAAACCGGGGGGTGAAAACGTTTATCCCGCGGAGGTTGAAAAAGTGATTCTCCATCATCCGTCCATTGAAAAAGCCGTTGTTTTCGGAGTCCCTGATCCCAAGTGGAAAGAAGGAATCAAGGCTGTCTGCCGGTTAAGAGCGGGTGAGGCTATGGAGCCTCAAACGCTTATAACGTTTGTGGGTGACCGTATGGCCAGCTACAAGAAACCCCAATATGTGGAATTTATTAATGATTTTCCTTGTCTGGAAGATGGGTCGCCGGACAGGGCTAAAATAAAAGAACTGTATGGCAGCTCACAGGAAATTTAATATTGAAAACGTCCTTTTACATTTTATTGCCCGTTGGCAGCTCAATATCACCATTTAATACACCAGAACTTGTTGAGAAGTTACAAAAAATCATCCTTTATCCGGACACGTAATACCTGAATCAGGTCCCCATTCAACACGAAATATCGCCCGTTCAAATACCCCTCCCCCGCCGTGGGAAAGACCCGTCCGGGTAAGAGAAAGACCGTGATCTGCTGTCAAAACCAGCCTCCGTTTTTGCGCGGTACATATTTTTTGCAGCCTGGGCAATTCATTTTCAAGAAATCTGCAAATCGCTGCGGGCATCTCAGCCAACCGCAATAAAGCGGAATGGGCCCCCTCATCAACCAGAGAAATCCGGATCACAGCAGGTTTATCAGATACAAAGGGAGGAATAAGGTCCTCAAGTCCATGGATTTCGTTCCCTTTAAGGTGATGATAGGAAATATCCCGTGAGTGGAATTCATCCATAGCATCATTTAAAAATCCGAATAGAGCAGAAATTGCAGGCGCTGTTTTGGGAACAGTTTCAAGGCGATGCCATGACAGCACGGGTTCATCCATATCACATCTCAAGCCGGCCATTGTCTCAAGCCATACATCCGGAGAAACACCGTCAAAAATCATCACAATGGGATTTTCCTCTAAAACAATCGGTTCAACCGGAGAGAGCATATCAAGCCACTCCTCCCCTTTTTCAGCCACGACTTGCAGTTTCTGATTGACAATTGAGCTTAATTCCTTTGTGGACCAGGAATCGACCAGTATCTGAGAAAGAAAAATCCGCACACGAAGCAAATCAGGAAGCTTGTTATTTAAAAGTAATGCAACCTTTTTTAGCAGATTTAATCGCCCTGTGATCTCTCTGGCAAGTTGCCGGTCAACATGATGGGAGTATATTCCGGAATGATCCGTATCACCCGGTTCCTGCCAGGGTGCCCGGGAAAGAATTTTTTCAGCGAATAAAAGCCATGCCATCTGAACTGCATTGGAATGAAAATGCTCGTTTTGAATAAAGGCCAAAAGATCTGGATTATCCAGACGTATAAGCCTATCTTTCAGGTTCCGGGAAGGAAACTGACGCTCTAAAGCATCCTCCATTTCGCGGATGTTCATACGAACATCCTCTTTAAAAATCGCCGGATGCATCATAGACCACCACGAAAGGGAAAACATCCTTTCGACCGTTGAAATATCACTATCATCCTGGATGGCAATCACCGTGTTTTCGCCGGATGCACATACCCATTCCTTTACTATTTCACTAACCTGATTCGGCGCAAGTCTTCGGCCGCCCAGATAAGAATACAGCTCTTTTAATCCCCGCTTTTCAATTTTAACCCTGCCTGCCAGAGCCTTTGAAATTTCCTGAGCTGTCGTATCATCCAAGAGGTCAAGAAGAACCGAAGCTGAGGAACGCTCATCCTCTAACAGCACAAGCAGGCTTTTCAACCGTTTAACCTTATCCGGATCGGCATCCGCAAGGGCAAAAATCCGAGCTGAAATTGCTTCTCTTACCTTGGGATTTTTCAGAATAACAAGGTATTCATTTAGACATTTTTCAATGATCTTCTCCCAGTCCTTCTCTTTAACAGGTTTTGGTGTTTCACCCGGAATAAAAGCGCAATTACATACCGGTGAGCGCATCAATTCTTCGGAAAGATTCCTTTTGCATACTTCACCTTTGGGAGATTCCAGTTTACGAAAAAGACCTTCCAGACCCGCAGGCCTGTCCAAAATTTCAATGGCGGCCAGCCGCCTTAATAACACAATTGCTCTTTTGGCAAACCGGGAAAGCGGCTTTCCGGCAAAATGCTTGTAATGCTCATTGTGCTTTTCGATATAATAATCTGCATAGGCTGTCCGAAATCGATCAAATGCATCCTGCAACCTGGAAGGATCATCAACCATTACAAGGTCGTCCGGATGATCCAGCAACCGCATGGCGGTGCTTTTAAGCTCTGCAATGTCGTTGTCTTCACTGCAGGCGCGATCAACAGCGGTGTGCCGGACATAATGATTTACAAAGACAAATTGTTCCGCCTGCCGGACGAGAAACTTTTTTATTTTTTTTACAAACTCAATATTATGTGAAGTAAGGCCATGGTCACGCCACGCTTTTAGAAAACGCTCGAGACCTTCACGGGCAGGATAAGAAATTTTGATTTCTTCGGAAAGGGAGATTATTGCATTAAGACGGGAATTTAATGTTCCAATATCAAATGCTTCAAATGCTGAAAATTCTGAAAAAGCAGAAAGACGTTTTGCCACTTCGGATACCGTTCTTATCGCCCAGTCACGAAATTTGATAACCGACTGCCAGGCTTCACGCTGCTGCCTCAATCCGAACGATTCCCAACTGTCAGCGGAAGAAAGAAATGTGCACTCATTAAGAAGCGTTTCCCGGTCATATTTTCCGATGACTTCTCCCGGAGCCAGTGCATCCGCATTTTTAACTTTTAGAAGTTTGAGAAATTCAAGAGGCATTGCCCTGCCGTTTTTAAGAAGGGTGATCAATCCGCCAAAAGCAAGGGCTGCAAGCAGAAAATATGCAGTATCTTCCGGAAGACCAAATCTTCCTGTTTGCAGGGAATGGAGTACATCCGACAGCTTTGTTTCACCCGCGCTACTGATCAGGCCAAATACGCTTGAAAGCAGGGGGTGATTTTCATGATCCGGTATAAAAATATATGAGCCTGCCCGTAATTCTACAAGTCCGAGTGGTACGGCGAGGCCCTCGATAGTATCGTTTAATCCGCGCGAATGCGCCTCCCGAAGGCTTATACTGCCCGGAAAAATAAACTCATTAATCAGGCGCTGATATAACATGGGTAAGGGAGATACTTTTCTTGGTGCAATTTCTCTGTATCCGGGATATCGTTCTTGAAGCAGAATTTCGCCGGCCTCATCAAGGAGTCTTTCAAAGCGCCTCATCTGCCGGATTACAGGTTCTACGCCAATTCTTAAGTCTGAGAATCTTCCCTCATAAAAGAGACTCAAGACTACATCGTGTGCAGCAGGTCTGAGTTTTTCAACAGTTTCCCGGGCCGTATCAATAAGAGGGGCATCAGCAGGATTCGATGGATCCAGCCCCGAGACAATCTGCTTTGTTGCAAAATACTCACGAAGAATCGATCTGTTCTTTTCGTCCATGGAAATGGGGATTTCCCACACAGCGGTATGATTCGCCTTAAAATCTGTTTTTCCAAGGCTCATGACAATAGCAAAATCGGTATTCCCATCGTAAAAAGCATGGTGAATCTGATCCTTCAAAGAAGCTTCTTCTCCCCGAACTAAAAAGGAAACAAAGACACCGCGGTCGCTCTTAAGCCATTTTACGGTATTGCGAACCCCCCGCCTCATAAAACCCGGTCCAGGCCATGAAGAAGATTCGGACAATTCGGCAAAGACCGATATAATAAGCCTGGTGTCATCAGAAGGAATTTCCGATGCGGCTCTTAAAATTCTGGCTTTAAGTGTTTTAGTAGGATCCTCTTCGGTTACCACTTCGTATATGGCATCCTTTGGATCACCAGTTTCGGAAGCATGTTTGATAAGAAATTTGCTCTTTTCTGTCAGAGGGTTCAGAATCGCTTCTGCAACAAAATCCACGTTCAAGCTCGGGTCCTGATCAGAAAGTGCACAGGAAACCTGATCGGTTAAGTCTTTGACCGAAGGAATATCCGCGGTGGGATGAATCCTGTAAAGAACCAGAATCCGGATAATTCTGCGAGCAAGCATTCTGTCTTCTTCGTCAATAATATGTTCAATTACTTCATCCAGATGGGGAACCACATGCCGGGGATATATATTAAATCCGGAGAATTCAGCCATTTTTTGGGAAAAATGTTCATAAATACTGTCAGGCCCTAAAAGTTCATAGGCCGGGCGATCGAGAATCCCCGATATCTGTCTGCTCTCATCCCCGGCAAGCTGTGAATAAACGAAATCGACAATTCCCCTGTGCTCCGAAAAAAGGTCACCCAGACCGTCTAAAAGTGCTATGGTCACAGGATGAACAGGATAGACAGCCTGAAACTCTTCAAAACGCCATTTAAATGAAGGAAATTGCCTGCATAAATAATCGTAAACCCTGTGAAGCACATCACCGGATCCGGATCTCTTTTTCACAAGTCGCTCTGATATAAGCGCTTTGATATGAACCGTGGAAAGAACAAATTTTACCGGGAAACGGTCCTTGATCTTTTGAAAGGTCACCTGGGAAATGTCACCTGTCCGCTCGATACTTTCCTGTACCGCCCCGATAATCCAGACCGGTTCTCTGCCGGTAAGTTCGCCGATCAGTTGCAGCGTCCGTGCGTCTTCATTTAAAGCACGGGCATCGGGTTTTGAACGGAAAAACTCGGAAAGTTCATCCATGACAATCACAAGCCCGTCAAATCCGGCATCTCCAATGGCCGTTAACACCCTTGCAAAGGTTTCATGCCGCTCTTCAACAAGGCTTTCGGGAGCCTGCATACCTATACTTTTCATAAAACGTATCCCTGCCGTATATGCCTGACGGGGATTTTTGCGGAGGTATTCATCTGCCGCTTCCGGTGTATTGGATATGCCGGCCTGCTCTGCAAAAGCTCCGGAAAGTTCTTTGTTTTCAAGCAGCGTCGAGAAATAATTCAAAAATGCGGAAAGCGGCGTTAATTTTATTTCAATACCCTGTGATACAAGAGCTTTTTCTATTGCCTCAACGATTATCCGTTCCAGAGGTGTTGAACCCCTGTAGTTTACGAGGGAAATGTCAACAGTCAAAAACTTTCGCCCTGACCCCTTGACACGGCGGAGCCCTTTATGATGGTCTGATAGCGTTTCAGACCCGGGGTTGTCTTCAAGCCAGGCAGTCAATGTAGCCAGAAAATGGGACTTGCCTGATCCAAAATCACCCTGCAGAAAAAAACCCCGGCCGTATTCTCTAAGCAGGGCATCTGAAATTACCGTAAAATGTGACGTTACGTCTGAGGTAAATACAAAACTTTTTGCAATAGATTCAGATCTGGTCCTCCCTTCTTCCAGACGTATTACTGTCTGCACCTCCGGAACCTCAACAAGATCACCGATTTTCGGGAAATTGCTCATTTTTGACTCCAAATATATTTCGTATTAGTTTAGTCCTTTGAAAAAAAATGATTCCAGACGAGCTTCAGGTACAATTAAATTTTATACTGAAAACTGTTTGAGTCGATTATGGATCGTTATGAAAGAACCATAAGCGATTTGATTTAAAGATGAATCATCCCCTTAAAACAAAAACCTTTATTAATAGCCCAGGTGGGTTCTTTCATTACGAGCCGTTATCCACGAGTTTTTTCAGTAAAAATTTAATTATACCTGATGCAGTAATATTTTCAAAAAGCTAAAGTTTTACCATATTTTTTATATTTTTAATCCTGCCGTAAAGTGTTGTTTCTTCCGGATTCAACTCAACAAGTTCTTCGTAGAATTTTAAAACCCGTTCAATCTGGTGAGATTTCTTGCAGGCTGAAACATAGGATGTATGAATAAAAAAATCCTTCGGATCGAACTTTAGTAATTCTTCCATCATGGGAATCGCTTCTGATAGCTTTCCTGATTTTTTAAGAGCAAATGCCTGCTGGCGCTGATTCCATATGTCCGATCCCGTGCGGGTCAGTTTTTCATACTGCTTTAAGGCCAGTTCGGGTTTCCCTGCTCTTTTGCAAAGGGACGCGTAAATTTCTTTGTAAACCGGGGGCCGGGATGGTATTTTTGCAAGTCTCCCCATTTTTTTAAGAACCGATTCAAGCCCGTCCCGCTGAATCTCAAGGTTTGTTAATGCCCATAGCGCTTGGGGAAGGTCCGGTTGAACGGCAAGCCACTGGCCGCAAATTTCAATGGCCTCATCCCATCGTTTTTGTCCGGCAAGCGCTTTTACTTTCCATACAAAGGCGGAATTTCTCGGCATCTCCCATTTCCTCATATGCCCGAGCATTTTATCCCAATCTTTTTTTGCTTCAAGACAGGAAAGAATCCCTTTTTGAGCAAAAAATGTAATCTTTGGATCACCCATGATTTCCTCATAATACCGAAGGGCTTCATCAGTACGTTTTAGACCCCTTAGTGCATCTGCAACCGCAAGCATAGAATATGGGTTGGAAGGATTGAGTGAAAGTGCCTGTTCAGCAACTTCAAGTGACTCCTTATATTCTCGTATCTTAATAAGAGCAGCAGCCTGTCTTGTAAGCCAGAAAGGATTGTTTTGGTTTCCTTCCAGGTATGCTGTTTCGGCAAAGCCGGCAGCTTCGATATACCTGCCCTTTCTAAACAATGCCCTGTATTCGTCATATTTTGGTGACATCATAATTCCTTGGGGATTCTTTACAGGAAACAATCCGTTTCATTGAAAATTCATTGATAACGAAATCAGCAATTTCCCATATAACTATGGCATATCAAAACATAAATAACAACAATTCAATAATTTATCAAATCGAAAATATATTGACGTTCTATAATATATGTGTAAGCATATTTGTAAAAATTTCATAAGGAGGTCTTCAAATTGGCGCAACTGGCTATTTAGTGCCCGAACGAAAACTAGGATTTTTCGTTAAGATCAAGCCTCCGGCTCCGCTTCTCTCCGAGGCGTAGGATCGTGCCTTTACGAGCCGGAGG
>CAZKDT010000103.1:0-2452 GCA_964551515.1 uncultured Desulfobacteraceae bacterium
CTGAGGGCCAGTGTCCAATTTTCATGCAATCCCCCAAAAATTAAGGAGTCACGATAATTTTTTCAAGCTGAATGACGAGGTCTGAAGTATAAAAATATGCTATATCATTTACTATATCCGCTTCACAAAACTTTTTCGGTTTTTAATGTATTCCGGTACATTACATTCCGGACAATCTATGCCAGTCTGACAGCCTTTTTAATTTGTTTTATTTTAGGACCGTGGGTTATTCGAAAACTAAGCTATTTGCAGATCGGGCAGTATATCCAAAAAGACGGTCCGCAAACCCACCACAAAAAAGCCGGGACACCGACCATGGGCGGAATTCTGATAATTTTTTCCATAATCGTTTCTACCCTTTTATGGTCCAATTTAACCAATTATTACATCTGGATAGTCCTTTTGGTCACCCTCGGCTACGGCGCTATCGGTTTTATTGACGATTATCTTATGCAAATCAAGAAGCGAAACAAAGGGTTAAGTGTTCGACGCAAATTTCTGCTACAGGTGATTCTGGCAATCGTAATAGGAGTCCTGGTTTACTCATACGTGGGCTTTTCCACCCGGATAACCATTCCGTTTTTTAAAAACATTTCACCGGATCTCGGATGGGGATACATCCTGTTTGCCGCCTTTGTAATTATCAGCACATCAAATGCGGTCAATATTACGGACGGCCTTGATGGTCTTGCAATCGGACCTTTTATCATCGTTTCAGCCACATATATGATCTTTGCCTATGTGGCCGGACATTTTGAAATCGCCAGTTATCTGCAACTCAAATATGTGGCCGGAAGTGGAGAAATCGCCATTTTCTGCGGATCCATGGTCGGAGCAGGTCTGGGATTTCTGTGGTTCAATTCTTACCCCGCACAAATTTTCATGGGCGATGTGGGTTCTCTTGCCCTGGGTGGGGCAATAGGCACCGTGGCTGTTATCACCAAACAGGAAATACTGCTGATTCTGGTTGGCGGGCTCTTTGTTATCGAAACATTATCAGTGATTTTTCAGGTCGGTTTCTTCAAGATGACAAGCGGACGCAGGATTTTCAGAATGGCCCCGCTTCACCACCATTTTGAACTTAAAGGGTGGCCTGAACCCAAGGTTATTGTTCGATTTTGGATAATTGCAATCGCACTGGCGCTCCTTGCCATGAGTACGCTTAAGCTTAGGTAAAAGATGGATCTAAATCACAAAAATATTCTTATCGTCGGCCTTGGCATATCAGGAATTGCAGCGGCACGGTTCGCCCAAAAAAAAGGTGCGTCTGTAACTGTAACCGATATGGCCGGTGAAAAAGAGCTGGGATCTTATGCACTCATGGCACACAAACTGGGTATCAATATGGAACTCGGTAAACACACTATTGAAACCTTTGAACGCTCTGATCTTATTGTGGTAAGCCCCGGTGTTCCCCATACAATTCTGCCGATAAAACGGGCCATGGCAAAAGGAATTCCAGTATTAGGAGAGCTCGAGCTTGCTGCAAGATATATCCGGGAACCTGTTATTGCCATTTCCGGCACCAACGGCAAGACCACAACGACCACGCTTTTGGGCAGCATGCTTGAAAGCTCGGGTTTTAAGGTCTTCGTTGGCGGCAATATCGGCAACCCATTGATTGAATACGCAGACAAAAGTGGAACAGCAGACATTATTGTGGCTGAAATAAGCAGCTTCCAGCTGGACACCATCGATATGTTCAGACCTCGTATCGGCGTTCTTCTGAATATCAGTGCCGACCATCTGGACCGTTATCCGGATTTTAAGTCCTATGCCAGATCAAAAGGCCGGCTCTTTGAAAATCAGCAACAAAGCGACAGCGCAATTTTAAACGGTTCTGATCCGATCATCAGTTCAGTAATTAAAGACCTTCAAGCCCGAAAACTCCTCTTCTGTCATCAGGAAAATTCTCTGGTTAAAGACAGAGCAAATGCGCTCATCAGCAGGGGTGATTCTTCAACTTCTGCCAATATAACGATTCGCATGAAAAAACACCAAAAAATATCCCTCCACCTTTCCGAAACAATCTTTCCGGGAAGGCACAATCTTGAAAATGCTGCCGCAGCATCACTAACAGCTATTGCTGCTGGCGGAACCATAGAAGGAGTCCAATTAGCCCTGAACAATTTTAAAGGACTTCCCCATCGGATAGAATATATTTCAACCATAAACGGCGTGCGTTTTTTCGACGATTCAAAGGCAACAAACATTGATGCAGTAATAAGGGCACTTGAAACCTTCAGACAACCCATCGTCATTATTATGGGTGGCCGTGATAAGGGAGGAGATTTTCGTAAACTTTTGGAACCGGTTCGGCAACGCATTAAAAAACTGATCGTCATTGGAGAAGCAAAGAATCATATAAAATCAATTCTTGAGGACGCTTGTAGGCAAGGAGCGCAAACCGTATCCACAACATCCTCAAGAGACCCAATGCCACCAGACTGCT
>CAZKDT010000103.1:2462-8701 GCA_964551515.1 uncultured Desulfobacteraceae bacterium
AAACCGTATCCACAATGAAAGATGCGGTATCTTCAGCATATCGTGCGACATCGCCAGGTGATATTGTTCTTTTGTCTCCAGGTTGTTCAAGTTTTGACATGTATAGCAGCTATGCTGAACGGGGAAAAGATTTCTGCCGGGCCATCGACAATCTTAAAAAGTCAAAAGAAAAAAAGCATGACTGAAAATAATCAAAATAGCCGCAAGGTTCGCGAACAGCCTTTCTATTATGATGTCAGGCTTTTGTTCCCTGTTCTTTTCCTGGTAGGGATAGGGATTGTAATGGTTTACAGCGCAAGTTCCGCAATGGCCTTTAAAAAGTTTGGAACCGAGTATTATTTTTTAAAAAAACAGCTATTTTTCGCTCTGTTAGGAATCGTCGCCCTGATAATTTCTAGTCGTTTTCCATACAGATTTTTTCGTCCGTTGACATATCCGCTCCTTATCCTGTCTCTGTTTTTTCTTATTGTAATTCTGATTACCGGACTCGGATATTCTGCAGGAGGTGCAAAACGGTGGTTTCGCCTTGGCAGTTTTTCATTTCAGCCCTCTGAATTTGCCCGTTTTGCACTGGTAATTTATCTTGCTTACTCCATGAATAAAAAAAAAGACGATCTCAAGGATTTCTATGTCGGTTTTCTGCCACATATTATGGTCCTTTGTATGTTTACAGTTCTGATCGTTTTTCAGCCTGACTTTGGTTCGGTAGTTATCCTTGGATCTCTTACATGGGTAATGCTTTTTGTTGGCGGATCTCGTATTTTGCACTTAATAACGTCATTGGTTTTGATAATGCCCATAGCATATTTTTTCATGGTTAGCGCCGATTATCGCTCCAAACGGATCATGAGTTTTTTAAACCCGTGGCAATATTCTACAGACGAAAGCTACCAGATTGTACACTCCCTCATGGCTTTTGGCACAGGAGGAATATGGGGCACAGGTATCGGAAAAAGCTATCAAAAGCTGTTTTACCTTCCTGAACCCCATACTGATTTTATCTTTTCGGTAATCGGAGAGGAGCTCGGCCTTTTGGGAATCCTGATTATCCTAAGTCTTTATATACTTATTTTCTGGAGGGGGATATTTATTGCCAGAAATTGTAAAGATTCTTTCGGATCATTCATAGCCATCGGTCTGACAACGGCAATAGGCCTGCAGGTTTGTGTTAACATGGGGGTTGCACTTGGGCTCCTTCCTACCAAGGGACTCACCCTCCCCTTTTTGAGTTACGGCGGCACATCTTTATTATTAAATATGGCATCCATAGGGATACTGATGAATATAGGAACAGCCAAAAAAGTGTTTCAAAAGTCTAAAGTTAAAAAGACCTGAGGAGAACAATAATCACCGGTCATTGGTCAGTTATGGAACTAAGCGACAAAAAAACAGGTACAGCAAGAAATTTTCGCTCATTGCGACAGTCTTCAGGCCCTTTGCGAATTGTTATCGCCGGCGGAGGAACCGGCGGCCATCTTTTTCCGGGTATCGCCATAGCTCAGGAATTTATGGATAGAAATCCTAACAGCAGCCTATTATTTATCGGCACCGATAAGCCCTTTGAAACAAAAGCTCTATCAGAAGCAGGTTTTACACATAAGCCTATCACCACAGAAGGAATCAAGGGACGGGGATTGAGGAAACAGGCCAAGTCTATCCTGAAAATACCAAAGGGAATATTTGAATCCGTCATAATCCTGAAACGTTTCAGGCCGGATATTGTCATCGGTGTAGGGGGCTATTCGGCAGGCCCTCTGGTTGTCGGAGCATGGCTTCTGGGCATTAAAATAGTTCTTCACGAGCAGAATATTCTTCCGGGGATTACAAACCGAATTTTATCCCGTATTGCCGACCGGATATATGTTTCGTTTGATGATATGCAAACCGGTTTAAACCCCAAAAAAGTTCTTTATACCGGGAACCCTATACGCAAAGAAATTCTGCAATACGCAAAAAATCAAAAAGGCTTCGGAATTGATGATTCAAAACAAAATAAATATTTTACAATCCTGATATTAGGTGGAAGCCAGGGGGCTCACAGCATAAATATGGCTCTTTTGGAAGCCATTGATAAGATCAAAGAAAAAGATAAATTTTTCTTTATCCATCAGACCGGACTTAATGATGAAATAAGAGTAAAAAATGCATACGAAATCAACGGTATATCCTGCAGAGTTCAATCATTTTTTAATGATATGGCCCGGCAATATCAAAAAGCCGATCTTGTAATATGCAGGGCAGGAGCAACAACAGTGGCGGAAATCAAAGCCATTGGAAAGGGTGCTATTTTCATACCCTTCCCTTTTGCTGCTGATAATCACCAGGTTTTAAACGCCCGTTCGCTGGAAAAAGCCGGAGCCGCTGAAATGATACTTGAAAAAGATCTCAATGGCAAAGTTCTTGCTGAGCGAATTAATTTTTACGCCTCAAGCCCGGATATTCTTCGTCAGATGGCATCCCGGGCAAAAGACCTGGGTCGTCCCGATGCGGCAGTGGCTATTGCTGATAATTGTTACAGGTTAGCCCGAAAATTAACCCGCTGAGTTTATATTGATGAACAAAGTGCTTATAATTAGAATAATGGGTTTAATTAAACCAAAAAGAATCCATTTAATCCTTTGAACGAAAACATATGTTTCTTAAAAAATACCATATTCATTTTGTCGGAATCGGCGGTATTGGAATGAGTGGGATTGCCGAACTCCTCCTTAATATAGGCTACAAGGTGTCGGGATCCGACAGCAGTATTTCAAACATTACCCGGCGCCTGGAAAACCTTGGAGGGATTATATTTAAAGGACATTCCGCCGAGCAAATCCATGGGGCGGATGTTGTGGTAACGTCATCGGCGATCAACCCCGGAAATCCTGAGGTTATCGCCGCCGGTCAAGCATCAATCCCGGTAATTCCCAGAGCCGAAATGCTTGCCGAGCTCATGCGTTTAAAATACAGCGTCGCCATTGCAGGCGCCCACGGCAAAACATCTACCACGTCCATCATCGCTTCTGTACTGGGTAAAGGAGGGCTTGATCCCACGGTAGTTATCGGCGGAAAACTCAAAAGCATAAATTCCAATGCACTTCTTGGAGAGGGAAATTATATCGTAGCTGAAGCCGATGAAAGTGACGGTTCTTTTCTAAAAATCTCTCCAACCATAGCAGTAGTTACTAATATAGATCGTGAACATCTCGATTTTTATCGGGATTTAGACGCCATCAAAGCAGTTTTTTTAAGCTTTATTGACAAAATACCTTTTTACGGTCTGGCAGTCCTTTGTCTGGATAATGAGCAAATCCAGGATATTATTCCGAGCATCCAGAAACGTTTCACAACCTACGGAATGAGTACCCAAGCTGATTTCCAGGCTACAGACGTGGTTTTTGAAGGGTTAAAAAGCAGGTTTCACGTCCATCATCTTGGGGCAAGACTCGGGGAAATCATTTTGAATCTTCCGGGCAAGCATAATGTTTATAACGCCCTGGCAAGCGTTGCAGTAGGAATCGAGCTCAATATTTCATTTGATGTTATAAAATCGGCTCTGGAAACTGTGGAAGGTGTTCAGCGCAGGCTGGAGATTAAAGGAGAAAAAAAGGGGATCACCATTGTGGACGACTATGGTCATCATCCCACGGAAATCAAAGTCACTCTGCAGGCCGTCAGGGAAAGCTGGCCCCACAGACGGGTTGTGGTGGTATTTCAGCCCCACCGCTATACCAGGACTCAGGCGCTCTTTGATGACTTCACAACTTCATTTTATCAGTCCGACCTCCTGGTGGTTCTTCCCATATATGCAGCCGGAGAAAAAAAAATAAATGGCGTAAAAGGCCACGCTTTGTTTGAAGGAATCCGAAGTCATGGCCACAAAGAAATCGTCTATTTGCAAGATTTTGGAACAACGGTTTCACATCTGATAAAAATCCTGAACCCAGGAGACATTCTTCTAACCCTGGGCGCGGGAGATGTTTGGAAAGTCGGGGAGATGGTACTTAAAAAACTGTAAGCAGGTTTCAGGTGTCAGCGCCTCTGTTCATCATTCCTGACACCTGAAACCTTCAGAATGGAAGATATGAAACAAAAATAGGATTAAAATTCCATCTGTATACACGGCGATTTCCACCACCGCAGTATATAAGTATATGGCTAAAAATATTATTGATTAACGAAAGTTGTAAAAATTCCGAGACGTAACTTATGGCTCTGGATTCTAATTCAATAAAATGGCTTAAAAGCCGTTTCAGCAACAATGTCAAATTTGACGAGCCCATGTCAAAACATACATCGTTACGGGTAGGCGGCCCGGCACAAGCTTTTGTTGCTCCGGAAAATATTGAGATCTTAAAAACCCTTGTAAAATGGTCATGGGAAAAAAACATTCCTTATCTGATTATCGGTAACGGCACAAATTTGCTGGTCAAAGACAGCGGTATAAACGGAGTTGTGATCGTGTTGACAAAGTGTCTTAAAACAATTTCTCAAACAGACATTAATACGGATTGGATTATTGTTACCGCCATGGCAGGGGTTCGCATGCAAACATTTTGTTCTTTTGCCCTTGAAAGGGGGCTCGAAGGAATGAATTTTGCCATCGGCATTCCCGGTACGGTTGGGGGAGGAATTGTGATGAACGCGGGCACATCCTACGGTTCTATGGAAAGTGTTCTTGAATCAATAAACATTCTGCTTCCTACAGGTCAGGTACGCAAAATTAAAAAAGAAAAACTCAATTTTGCTTACAGAAAACTTTCATGGAACAAAGATCAGATAGATCTTAATCGCGGACAACAGATTGTATTAGACGGCTGTTTCCGCCTGCACCCTTCGGACTCTGAGAAACTGAAAAAAGAGGCCAAAAAAATTTTAGAAAAACGCCGGCAAAGACAGCCCACAAATTTGCCAAGTGCAGGATGTTTTTTTAAAAATCCCGCATCAGGAAGGACCGCCGGCGAGCTTATTGAGGCTGCCGGACTCAAGGGAAAATCGATCGGCGGAGCAAAAATTTCATCAAAACATGCCAATTTTATCGTAAATCACCATAAAGCATCTGCCGCTGATATTCTATCATTAATGGAACTTGTTGAAGAAACCGTATCAAAAATGTTCAATATTGATCTTAAAAGAGAGGTTAAGGTTGTCGGGTCGTAAGCACATACGAAGAAACTATTACAAAAATAGCACCGCCAAAAAGCGTAATAGAATTATGACGCGTCTTGTTTTCTGTATTAAAACGGCGGTTGTGATCGCAGCGTTACAGATAGTTAGCTTCCTTTTTCTTTTTAGTTACGACTTTTTAACACAATGCGACTACTTCAGGGCCGAAAAACTGATCGTTACGGGTGCGGACAGACTCTCTAAAAAACAGGTCCTTGAACAGGCACAGATAAAAAAGGGGATAAATATTCTTTCGGTAAATCTTTCAAAAACCAGAAAGCAATTGCTGGCACATTCATGGATTGCCGAAGCTGAAGTCAGCAGAGATCTTCCGTCTGAAATAACTATCAGAATAAAAGAGCAAAATCCTCTTGCTATTCTCGACCTTGGCCGCAAATTTTTAATCAATACTTCCGGAGAAATATTCAAAGAAATGACTACATCAGATCCTGACCAACTGCCGATTGTCAGCGGGCTTGGGTTTTCAGATATCGATCTGCGTGACAAACCCCGCAGCATCCCTTTTAAAGCCGTAATGAATGTTCTGGAACTCGGACAAAAATCTTATAGCGTTCTTCCTTACAAGTTAATACAAAGAATCCAAGTTGACAGAGAAATGGGCCTTACAATTTATGCCTTTGAACCCATCAAATTAATAAAAATCGGATATAATGACTACTCTAATAAATATGCCCGGCTTAAGAATATTCTTTCACATCTAAAAAAAAGACGTGGTTTTTCACATCTGGAATCAATCGATCTCAATAATTTGAATCGCATTGTTGTACAGCCAGCGAAAAGAGAATTGCCCGCCGAAGGTCATAAGGAGGTTTAAGATGCAAGGACAGGAAAATATTATTGTCGGCCTTGATATCGGTACAACTAAAATCTGCGCTGTGGTTGGTGAAGTGGAAGCAGATAAAATAAATATTATCGGTATCGGCACCCACCCTTCAATTGGACTTCGGAAAGGTGTAGTGGTAAATATTGAATCCACAGTAGAATCGATTCAAAAGGCTGTTGAAGAGGCGGAACTTATGGCCGGCTGTGAAATTTCAGAGGTATACGTGGGAATAGCAGGCGGCCATATA
>CAZKDT010000104.1:0-8670 GCA_964551515.1 uncultured Desulfobacteraceae bacterium
TAATTCCGATTCGTGCCGTTCTTTCTTTTATCATCTTCAGCAGTTTTAATCGTGTTGCACCTTTTTTACTTATATTCATATTCCAAAGCCTTTTTTATTTTAATGTGTGTTCTCAATATTTATATTTTGAATAGCCTGTCTATGTAAGTTCTCAATAAATTATGGATTCGGCTCAATATCACCTTTTAATACACCAGAACTTATTAAGATGTTACCTATTTATAATATATGCTTTTAATATCAAAATGTAAACTTTTTACGACCCCAAATACTCAAAGAGGATCTCCATACATTTGATCTCACAGTTCAGTTTCAGCCGGCCATATAACCGAGACCAATTGCCATCAAGCCTATGGCCCAGCAATAAGGAGAAAAAAAGAACAGCTTTCCCTTTTTTACCATATCCATGACTATTTTAAGCGCTATCAGACCTACTATGGCAGCCGAAAGAAATCCTGAAACCAGTGGCAGCAAAATCACTCCGGTTAACTCGTTAGCATACAATTGTACTGCCATAGCCCCAATGATCGCGGGGATGGAAAGGAGAAATGAAAAACGGGCGGCCAGTTCCCTTCTGAGTCCCAATATCATACCGCAAACAATAGTGGTGCCGGATCTGGATATACCCGGCACAATGGCAAAACCTTGGGCTGCTCCAATACACAGGGCCGCAAAAAGAATTATCTTGTCTTTCCTTTTCCCATTCTCCGGTATGTATTTGCTGATCAGAAGGATAAAACCGGTGGTCAACAGCGCAAAGCCTACCATGGTGATCGAACCGAATAGTCTTTCCAGTTGTGATTGAAATGCAAAGCCGATAAAACAAGTGGGGATCGTACCGATCACGACCATCAATGATAGAGCGGCAGAGGGTTTATCATCAATCTCTCTGAATCCTTTTTCTCTTTTCCAAAGATTTCTGCAAAACTCCCAGGTTTCTTTAAGCATGTTTTTAAGATCAGACCTGAAGTAGATAAAAACAGATAAAAGAGTGCCTAAATGTAAGACAACATCGAGAAGAAGCTCCGGTTTCCTGAAGCCAAGCAGTTTTTGAAAAAGAACCAGATGTCCGGAGCTGCTGACAGGTAAAAACTCGGCCAATCCTTGAATAATTCCCAATAAAATAGTGTCAAAATTATTCATCTATCTACCTTATACATTATCATCTCCGCAAGACCAGGTGGTGTGGATGTTCGGACATTGTATTCTGCTCAAAAACCTGAAACCCGGTAAAATCTGTTTCGTACTGTTTTAAATTAGCAACTCTCATTATGGCGCCAAGTTCATTTCCATATACCGTGTGAGTGGCATTTTGCAACGGTTTTTCGCGGCTGGAAAGCCGCTCTCAGAGGGATATCTTTTCAAAATGAGAATTGCTGGTTTTAAATTGTTATTATAGCGGTTCATATGATGTTTTCTGCGGTTACTTCTTCCTCGCAGCTAAATAATCCATAGAAAATACTATCAAAAAGCCAATTGTTATTAAACAGATGGCGTTGGTTACCTCTATATTCCATAAGGAGGGAAAGATATTTTCCTGAATAATGGGTATAACTTTACCCTTAATATCTGTTACACTTTTTATTGTCTCCTTCCATGGCCAGACTTTTCTTAATGACCCCAGCATAAACCCGGTGAGCAAGGCCACGGTGAAATCATGATATTTCTTAAAAAGCCAGCTCAACAAGCGAGAAAAGATAGTGATTCCCACACAGGCTCCCATAAAAACTAACAAAAGGACGGTGAGGTCTCTCTGGTTGACTGCTTCCAGGACGATCTGGTATTTACCCAGAAGTACCAGAATGAATGCTCCGGATATACCCGGAAGAATCATGGCGCAAATGGCAACCGCTCCGGAAATAAAGAGAAACCAGGGCTCATTGGGAGTGGAAACCGGAACAAGGCCCACCAGAAAATAGGTCCCCAATATTCCTCCTGACAAACAAGTCCAGGTGGATAATCGCCACACTTCAACTCGCCGGCTGACACTCAGCACAGACGCAAGAATCAGCCCTAAAAAAAAAGACCAGATAAGAACGGGTTTGTTTTGAAGGAGCCAACTCAGAACTTTGGATAGAGTAAATATAGCTGTTAGTATTCCGATACCTACTGATATAAGAAACTTCCAGGAGATGCGATCCAGAAAAGGCCGGACCTTTAAGGTCAAGAGGAGTTGCAGGCTCTTCAAGTCAAAGGACTTTATGGCGTTAATCAATTCTTCGTAAATACCAAGGATAAAAGCCATAGTACCGCCGGAAACTCCGGGAACCACATCAGAGGCCCCCATACAAAAACCTTTAGAGGCCAAAAGTAAATAGTCGGATAAAGATCGTTTCCTAATGTGTTTAGTTTTATCCTTGTGCATTGCTGATGACATATTTTTAATGTCCATCTTTTTACGAGTTCATCAAATTTGACTTTCACAGAGAGAATGAATGTAGGAAGATTGTTTTCTTAGCAGGTATGAAATCTCACAGCAAATTTTCCTTGTCGATCTTTTTCAGTTGATCCACAATCCTGCGGATATCCTGTGATCGATCTAAATCAGCCACCAGCAAGGTCTCTGGGGTATCTACCACAAGGCAGTTTTTAAGACCCAGGCAGGTTACTATCCGGTCGCTATTGCTGGAAACGAAGCTTTCCTCACAATCAATGACAAGAGCTTGGCCGTCAATCAGATTTTGATCGTCATCACGATCAGCTGCTCTTAATTCATAGAGGGATTCCCACGATCCCACATCGCTCCATCCGCACTCACATGGAATGATATAAACCTTTTCACGTGTTTTTTCCATAATGCCATAATCAAAGGAAATTCCTTCGATATTTTCATAAACCGACTTTAGTTTTGCTTCAAACTGCTGGGTTCCCAATGCCTCACTTAATTCTATCATTCCGCTGTAAATATCCGGAAGGTGCTCCCGGATTTCCTTGAGAATCGTTTCCGGGGTTGCAACAAAGATCCCGCCATTCCAGTAGTGCTTGCCTCCCGTAAGATAGTCCCGGGCTTTTTCCAGATTAGGTTTTTCAACAAATTCCAATACTCCGTGAGCTTTTAAGCCGCCGGCTTCAACCAAACTATCATCCCTCTGAATATAACCGTAGCCGGTCTCAGGCCTGCTTGGCACGATGCCGATAGTTACGATTCCACCCGTCGAATCGGCAAGATCACATGCTGCGCGAAGTGCGGTAATAAATGAAGCGGAATCCCCGATAAAATGATCTGCGGGAAGAAAGGCAACCGCTTTCTGGCACCCTAAATGATGTGCGTATATGGCGCCGAGGCCGATACAGGGTGCGGTATTGCGTCCCACGGGTTCGGCAATTAGATTTACCTTTCTATCCTTAAAAAGTGTTTTGGCCTCGTTCATGTGTTCTTGGCCCAAGACAAGGATAATTTCCTCATCGCACGCCAATGGTGTGAGTCTATTACAAGTTTCTACTACCATCGGATCTTGGCCGGTAATATTCAAAAACTGTTTAGGTTTGTGCCTCCGGCTCAGTGGCCAGAAACGAGTACCTGAGCCACCTGCCATAACAACTATAAACATATTTTCCTCCGCTTTGAGCCCGGTAACATCTCAATAAATTATGGATTTGGCTCAATATCACCATTTAATACAGCAGAACTTATTGAGAAGTTGCTGAGACCGTTGTAAAACGTCTCTTTTTTTCCGTAATCGGGATTTGTCAACAGGTTCAAAATTTAACCCGCCATCGAACTTTTGAAAGAATAGGATTTTCAAAAAATTGTATGGGCATTTTCTTTGTCCCCCTTGTTTTTAAGAATTTCCATCAGATATTGTCCATAATCGTTTTTAATCATGCCACGCGCAAGGTTTTTCAATTGTCCTTCGTCTATGTGTCCAAGTCGATATGCGATTTCTTCAATGCACGAAATCTTGAGTCCCTGCCGATCCTGAATAGCCTTTACAAAATCACTCGCCTGCAGAAGGGATTCGTGGGTCCCGGTGTCGAGCCAGGCAAATCCACGACCAAGAAGTTCTACCCGAAGCCGGCCCCGGCGCATATACTCCAGATTGACGTCGGTGATCTCCAGCTCACCACGGGCCGAAGGCTTTATGCCTTCCGCGATTTCTACGACATCATTGTCATAATAATAGAGCCCGGGAACAGCGTACTTGGATTTGGGCCTATCAGGCTTTTCCTCAATTCCGATGACCTCACCTTCTTTATCAAATTCAACGACACCGTAATGTTCAGGATCTTTTACCAAATAGCCGAAAATTATGCCACCCCTTTCAAGTTTAGCGCATTTCAGGAGCCTGTCAGAAAGCCCATGGCCGTAGAAAATGTTGTCTCCAAGGATAAGGGCCACATTATCGTTGCCGATGAAATTCTTGCCAATGATAAATGACTGAGCCAAGCCTTCTGGACGGGATTGTACAGCATAAGAAAAGACAAGACCGATTTGGGAGCCGTTCCCGAGAAGATCCTTAAATCTTGGCAAATCTTCAGGGGTGGCAATAATTAATATCTCCCTGATTCCTGACAACATCAGTACGGACAACGGATAATATATCATGGGTTTGTCGTATATAGGCATCAGTTGCTTGCTCACCACTCTGGTAATCGGATATAACCGGGTTCCCGAACCACCAGCCAGTATTATTCCTTTCATAATAACTTTCTCCTTTTTCAATATTCAATTGATTGGGGAATATTTGATTCACTTATAATGCTCTTTGATCCAGCATTGGTAATCACCGCTTTTGATCCGGTTCACCCATTTCTGGTTGTTGAGATACCACTGTATGGTTTTGTGGATTCCGGATTCAAACGACTCCTCGGGAGACCAGCCCAATTCTTTTTTCAATTTTGTAAAATCAATAGCATATCTGCGGTCATGACCCGGCCGGTCCTTGATAAATGTTATCAACTCTCTTCGGGGCCGCTTGACCTTGTCCTCCTGAAATTCGTCAAGGATATCGCAAATCATCTCCACGAGCCTGATATTTTCCAGCTCGTTGTCGCCTCCGATGTTGTAAGTTTCCCCTCTTTTTCCTTCTTTCATGATCTTCCAGATGGCGATACAGTGGTCCCTGACATAGAGCCAGTCTCTGATGTTTTTACCGTCCCCGTAGACTGGCAGCGGTTTGCTCTCTAAGGCATTTAAAACCATGAGGGGGATCAGTTTCTCCGGGAATTGATAAGGGCCGTAATTGTTGGAACAATTGGATATGGTGACGGGCAAACCAAACGTTTTGTGGTATGCCCTCACCAGATGATCGGAACCTGCTTTTGAGGCAGAGTACGGGCTATTGGGTTTATAGGAAGTTTCCTCTGTAAAATAGCCTTCCTTTCCCAGGCTTCCAAATACTTCATCCGTACTGACATGGTGAAAAAGCTGTAACCGATTCTGATTTGCTCTCGCCACCTCCAATAGATTAAAGGTGCCCATGATATTGGTCTGGATAAAGGCGTCGGGTCTCACTATGGACCTGTCCACGTGGGATTCGGCTGCAAAATGACAGACAGTATCTATCTCATGCCTGTCAAATACAGCAACCATACTTTTGTAATTACATATGTCGGTTTTTTCAAAGATATAGCGATCCGGGAAATTTTTCTCAATCTCAACCAGGTTTTCCGGATTACCTGCATAGGTAAGCTTATCCACATTTACAATATGCCCCTTAAAATCTGACTCTTTCAGGAGATATTGAACAAAATTAGTTCCAATGAAACCGCATCCTCCTGTTACTAACATATTTTTCATCACTTCACCTCTTTTGCCTCACTTATCAAACGCTCCTTATGTACAAAAATAAATTGATCCATGTCATCCTGCCAGTGCGGCATGATATTGATGTTATTTTTCTTTAGATGCCGGTTCTCCAGAATAGAATTTGTCGGCCTTTTTGCAGGAGTTGGATATTCCTCTGTGGTGCAAGGCACAATTGAGTGCAGCACCCCCATTTCCTTTAAAAAATGGTTAGCAAGTTCATACCAGGTGCAATACCCTTCGGATGTGGCGTGATAAGTTCCGCGGCAACCTGCTTCAATCAATTTGTCGATTTGCAGGGCAAGCCGGTACGACCATGTGGGTGAACCGAATTGATCATTTACTACCTTTATTTCTCTTTCAGGATTTTTCAGTGCGAGTTTTAGCAGGGTCTTTAGAAAATTGTGACCGTTTATCCCGTAAAGCCATGCTGTCCGCAAAATAACGTGGTGATCGGTTGCTTTTCTTACAACTTCTTCACTCTCAAGTTTGGTCCTGCCATAAAATGAAAGAGGTTCTGTCATATCATCTTCTATATAAGGATCAGGAGAATTTTTTTTGCCGTTAAAAACATAATCGGTGGAGATATGGATCAAGCAGCCTCCGTTTTTCTGAACAATAGATGCCAGGTTTTTCGGCCCCTCGACATTGACCTTCCAGGCCGTTTCCCTCTCCGTCTCACAGGCATCGACATTTGTATATGCAGCACAGTTTAGGATAATGGAGGGGCTCAGGCGGCGCATGACCTCCTCCACTTTAACGGGGTTGGTGATATCCAGTTCCCTTGAATTTATGGCCATAACTTCATGCTTTTTTTTAAGAACATGGGCACAATCGCTGCCCAGTTGACCTGTAGTGCCGCATATTAGTATTTTCATATCTTATAACTTTAATTTCCTTTTAATTTTAAATAGCTACAAACTTTTATATCCCCTTGGATGCATTGAATGCCACTTCCAGGCCGTATCAATGATAGTCTTAATTCCGGCATATCGGGGCTGCCATCCAAGGATCTTTGTAATTTTTTCGGAACTTGCTACCAGCGCCGAAGGATCTCCCGGTCTTCGGTTTCCATAGACAACAGAGGCCTTCTTGCCGGTCACCTCTTCTGCTACCCGGATGATTTCCATAACGGAGAAACCTTTCCCGTTTCCCAGGTTAAAAAAATCGCTCTCTCCCCCATCAAAAAGGTATTGAAGGGCAAGGATATGGGCTTCAGCTAGATCCAACACATGGATGTAATCCCTGATGCAGGTGCCGTCCGGCGTATCATAGTCCGTTCCATATATGGTCAGGGGCTTTCCTCCAGCCTCCCTGTCCATGATTGCCTTCAAGGTTAAAGGAATAAGATGAGTCTCATTTTTGTGATCCTCTCCAAGACTTCCGTCAGGATAGGCGCCTGCTGCATTAAAATACCTTAAAGAGACGAAGTTGAGATCCCCTGCAGTTGATGTATCCTTCAAGATCTCTTCCACCATGACCTTACTTCGCCCGTAAGGATTTATGGGCCGTTGAGGATGGGTCTCTATGATTGGAATCTCTTTGGGGTTGCCGAAAACTGCCGCGCTTGAAGAAAAAATAAAATACTTAACTCCGGTTTTCCTCATCGCCAGGAGTAAATTGGCAGTATTTGCTACATTATTATAATAATAATTCAGAGGATTTTGCACTGATTCTGCTACCAAGGCAAAAGCTGCGAAATGCATAACAGCGTCTATTTTCATAGAGGTGAATAACTTTACCAATAAATTATTATCTGACAGATCACCTTCTACAAAGGAGATTCTTTTGTCCACGGCAGCCCTGTGTCCAAGAGAAAGATTATCCAATACGGTCGTATGATATCCCCTATCCATAAGGAGTCGACACATAATACTCCCGATATATCCTGCCCCGCCAACAACTAAAACATTCATACTATGTTACCTCATAAATATTAAAATTAGGATATCCCAGGTTAAAACCTTTGCAAAACGCCCCCTTTTGCCCAATTCCAACGCCTACCCCGCCTGTCCTGTTGAACCGGGTACCCTCCGGGTGTTCAACCGGGGTAGCTCCGGAAGATGGCACCGGGGTCAATCTCAAATCTTTAATCGAACATCTATAATTATCCAAGCTGGTGCTCTTTGCGAAGCAGATCATTTACGGTCTTGACGGGGTTGAATGTGATAAGGGGCACTTCCACGAAAATGGTATTCCAGTAAGCCATGGCTCCATTCCAGAGTCCTGGGAGTTCAAGAGCTTTGAGTTTATTCCCGTCCTTTGATTTGTGGGCTATAAAAACAGCTCCGGTATCCACATATTGTCTCAAGTCAAAGGAATTGCCTTTAAAATCCCGAACGGCGCAAACGATATCCACCGGGTTAGAATGGGAAGAAGAGGACAGTATTTCTTGTTGCTCCTTTGATTCAGGATTCACTTGGGCATTTTCAACTATCTGGATGGAGAGGCTGCCATCTTCAGCCTCAACCCAGAATGGACCTCCCCCAGGCTCTCCTGTGTTTTTGACCATGCCACATACTCTTATGGGACGATTAAAAACACTTATCAGAAAGTCTTTCTTTGCCTGATTAGATCTTAAATTCCGATTCGCTGAAGGCGATACACAAAGTTCATTTACAGCAAATTTAAAGGCTTGCTGAAGCAACTCCGTGTTTACCGTCCCGGCACAGAGCCTTTTAATATAAGAGAAAATCTTTTGTTGGGTCTTGATTAGATAGCCCCCGAGCATTTTTTTCCATTGAAAAATCTGTTCGTTAAGCTTGTCCGGAGCCACATTATCTACGTTCTTTATAAATATGATATCTTCTTGCAGATTATTCAGATTTTCGATCAGGGCGCCGTGACCGCTCGGCCTGAAAAGTAAAGCACCGTCATTTAGCCTGAAAGGTTTATTATCAAGGTCAACTGCTATAGTATCTGTC
>CAZKDT010000105.1:0-8657 GCA_964551515.1 uncultured Desulfobacteraceae bacterium
CAGGCTGGCTCTCACTTTTTCACTACTGACACCTGACACCCGACACCTGAAACCTATGCTTCGAGAAGGCTTCACCACGCCCGATAATGTTCAAAAAAAAGACCTGTTTTTCAATCATGTTACGAGATCTGAACGTAACATGCTCAAACAGCCAGACTTTTCACATTTTATCACCCGTTGGCCCCATAATTTATTGAGATGTTACATCTGAACTTTTGAATAAGTTCTATGTATTAAATGATCATATTGATCATGTTGACCAGCCTACTGCTAATAAAATGTGACCTGTCTGAAACAAGCAGTTAAGTGAGATGTTACTGAAAATTATGTTTTCTCCTTGATAAAATTAGTTTTTTTGTTTAAATAGAATTTCTATGGGGTATATCTTCGATTTTAATGATGCTGTTACATACGAAAAATGGTTTGACAATCCTCGTAACAGGTTTGTTTTTGAGCTCGAAAACCGACTTATGCTCGATTTGTTAAAACCTGTGCAGGGTGAGACCCTGCTCGAGATCGGTTGTGGGACCGGTGCCGGCCTGCTTACATTTATAAATACCGGAGTCCAGGTAACAGGACTCGATCCATCTCCTTATATGCTTGATATTGCATTAAAAAATGTAGGAAATCGCGCAGATCTCCACCGTGGTTTTGCAGAGGATCTTCCGTTTGAAGATAACTCCTTTAACTATGCCTGTCTTATTACAACTCTGGAATTTGTCGAAGACCCCAAAAAGGCGATTGAAGAGGCAAGCAGAGTTGCAAAAGACAAGATATTCCTGGGGGTGCTGAATCGTTACGCTCTCAAGGGGATTCAGCGTCGGGTCAAAGGGGTTTTTACAAAAACCATATATAACCGGGCTCATTTTTTTAGTATCTGGGAACTTAAACATATAGTTCGATCCTTATTAGGGGATGTGCCCATATCATGGCGTACCATATCCCATTTTCCGGCCGTGACCGGGCGAATTACCCGCAGTATGGAAAAGTCCGCCATGCTGCAAAGATGGCCGTGCGGGGCTTTTATCGGCATGGTGGTTACCCTTGTTCCGCGTTTTAAAACTCGGCCCCTTGCCCTGCCTATTAAAGCAAAACATACTACCGGAGCGGTGGCCGGATAGAGGCTGAATATGGAAGCTTATTTATATGAGTCCCTGGAGGAAAATAAAGTTAAATGCAATTTATGCAGTCATCGGTGTGTCATAAAAGAAGGGCGTCGCGGAATATGCGGCGTCAGGGAAAACCGGGGTAGTGTACTGAAAACTCTTGTTTATGGGAGGCTTGTTGCACGTCATATCGACCCGATCGAAAAAAAACCGCTTTTTCATCTTTTGCCGGGGAGCTTATCTTATTCCATAGCTACAGTGGGCTGCAACTTTAAGTGCCGTTTTTGCCAGAACGCAGATATCGCCCAGATGCCTTCAGATCGTGAAGGAATGATTGTGGGTGATTACTTCTCGCCCCAGGATATTGTCGATGCGGCTTTAAAGGGGGATTGCAAAACCATAGCCTATACCTATACCGAACCCACCGTCTATTTTGAATTTGCCTATGACACTGCAAAGCTTGCTCACCAGAAGGGGATTAAAAATGTGTTCGTCACCAATGGTTACATGACTACGGAAGCCCTCCAAATGATAAGTCCTTTCCTTGATGCGGCCAATGTTGACTTGAAAGCTTACACCAATGATTTTTATAAAACATATTGCGGGGCCAAGCTGGCGCCTGTTAAAGAGACGTTAAAACTGATGAAGTCCCTGGGTGTTTTTGTGGAGGTTACCACATTGATTATTCCGGGGTTAAACGATGCCAGGGATGAACTTGAAGAACTGGCGGCATTTGTGGCGGGTTCTCTGGGTACGGACACCCCCTGGCATATCAGCCGGTTTCATCCCACATACAAACTCATGGATCGACCGTCAACACCGGTTAAGACTCTGAATATGGCTCGTGAAATCGGGATAGAGGCAGGATTAAAATATGTTTATACCGGTAATGTGCCCGGCGAGAGCGGGGAGAAGACATTCTGTTATCAGTGCGGTAAGCTTCTGATTGACCGGTGGGGGTTTTATATCAGGCAAAACCAGATTAAAAACGGTCAATGTTCCTACTGTGGCGCCCATATCCATGGTGTGGGGATGTGATTAAAAAAAAACCACTGGTCAGTGTCATTATCCCCACGTATAATCGTGGCTGGATAGTCAAAGAGGCAATCGAGTCTGTTATGGCTCAGGATTACAGGGACTTTGAACTAATTGTTGTTGATGACGGCTCTACCGATGATACAGATGATATTCTCAATTCATACCGTGGGGATATCATGGTTTTCCGGCAGGAGAACCAGGGAGTGAGTGCGGCAAGAAACCGGGGGCTTTCAGAAGCATCCGGGCGTTTTATTGCTTTTCTTGATTCGGATGATCTCTGGTTGCCTCAAAAACTTTTCCGACAAATTAAATTTTTTAACGAAAATCCGGATGCTCAAATCTGCCAGACAGAAGAGACTTGGATCAGAAAGGGTATCCGTGTCAACCCTAAAAAAAGGCATAAAAAGCCTTGGGGAATGATTTTTGAATCCTCCTTGGCCCTGTGCCTGGTCAGCCCGTCGGCCGTGATGATCAGACGCTCTCTGTTTGAAAAAGTGGGGGGGTTCGATGAAACACTCCCTGCTTGCGAAGACTATGATTTATGGCTCAGAATAAGCTGCCGATATCCGGTTTACCTTATCGAAACTCCGCTGATCATTAAACGGGGCGGACATAATGACCAGCTCTCCGACTCTTTCGGTCTCGACAAATTCCGAATAAAATCCTTAACCAAAATAATTGAAAGCGGCTTGCTTTCAAAGACCCAGTACGAGGCGGCGGTAAAAACACTCAAAGAAAAATGTACTATTTATGCGGCCGGATGTAGCAAACGAGGACGTAAGGAAGAAGCGCTATATTACAGGTCGCTTTCAGAAAGATGTTGAGGGTGTAAATCAAGACTGTTGTTTGCCAAGACTATTTGGTTTCAGGTGTCAGACCGATACAACTTTTGATAGACCTCAAGATCCTTCACGCCCATATAGTTACTGTTGGTAACCTCGTTTCCTCCTTAATCCTGAAACCTGACACCTGAAACCTGACACCCGGTCTTTTTTATACCATCCTTTTAATTTCCTGTATTTTTTTTTCAAGTCGCTTTTTAGAAATCCGCACCGGTGTTTTTAGCTCTTGGGCAAAAACAGAGACTTTGTATTCTTCAATCAGCCAGAAATACTCCTCCAGTGCCACTTTTTTTTCTGCAGAT
The DNA here is from genome assembly GCA_964551515.1 of uncultured Desulfobacteraceae bacterium. GTDB lineage: Bacteria > Desulfobacterota > Desulfobacteria > Desulfobacterales > UBA11574 > S5133MH16. The sequence continues at coordinate 3,289 of CAZKDT010000105.1, forward strand.
GCAGCCGGCGATAATTCTTGCAGCAGTTTATTAAGACGTTTGGTAAAAACAAGTACCTCTTTTGCCTTTTCCCTGTCCTTTTCAAAATTAACCAAAGCTCGACGGGCACGGAAATCCATTGCCTTTATATACCGGATAAGGTGGATGAGACGCTCGGTATCGTAAAGATCCATAAAAGTTTCAGGCACAAGCTTTTCCAGTTCCTCTCTTAAATTTTTTAAAAAATGCAGAGCGGCACTGTTGGTGCTATGGACGGTTTCAAGGTTATAAAGTGCGGCTCTGGTTTCATGATAAGCATCAAGAACAGGCAGGCTTCGGTCTAATAATCTCCGCCCGTTTGGGATAATTGTTGGCGCGACAGATTCTGCATGGGAATAAAAAGCGTCTCTGGATCTTATGTTTTTGCAAAACAGGGTGTTAATAATGCTTTGGTAGAGCCTTTTTTTAAAGCGTTTGGCTCCTCCAAAGTAATTGGCCATGGCTTCCTTTTTTTTCGGCAATGTCAGAGCTCTTTTTAAAAATTTTAGCTCCTTTGAAAAATAGATGGCAAATAACATGGCGACACCATGTTTATGAGAATCGACAGCTTCATCCCGAAAGCGAAACAGGCGTAAGTTCACGCTATTTTCCTGCTGAGGTGCTTTTTGAAGACCGGGATAAACAACCCATTTTGATTTGTTTTCTCCGGTTATGCTGATGCTTTCGGGCAGATCCGGAAAGTCCCAGCCGGTTATGCCGGTTCGTTCCCACTTTCTTTTGGCAGATTCAATTTTGCTCGATGCTTTCAGGCCGGTTTTACCTGAAACATTCTGGCGTAAAATTGACGGATCCCTGCCGGCGCAAAGTTCCTTTCCTTTGTAGTCGGTAATGGATATGCGCATTTTAAGATGGTCCGGTAAAAGATTCGAAGGCCAGGCGGATGCAGGGATATCGAGACTGAAGCGATTATAAATGAAATTTCCAAGTTCTGTTATTAAGGAGCTTTTGGTTTTAGGCATTTCATTGATGATTACATCGACTGTATTTGCGACAGGTACAAGTTTTTTACGAAAAGTTTTGGGAAGACCTTTGATAAGAGCGGTTATTTTTTCCCTGTAAAGTCCGCTTACAAGCCAGTCCAGCGATTCTGAAGGAACCATTGGGGCATAGGATGACGGTATTTTTACGGTTACACCATCCTCGTTTTTATCGGGGTCGAATTTGTAGACACAATCAAAACAGTGGTTTCCCAGATTAATGTTGTCAGGGTAAAGAGACAGTTCTTCTTCATCCGGATGATAGCGGAGAATATCATCCGGTTTCATTCGTAAAAAAAGGTCACTTCCCTTTTGTTTGATGTGTTCTGAAAGGGTTCTAATATCATAACATCCGTTTAGCCGTTTATGGTAGAACTCGAACAATTCGGCATCACTGACAAGAATACCCCGTTTTCTGATCTTATCTTCCATGCTGATAGCTTCATCAATCAGTTTCTGGTTGTGCAGCATAAAATCAAACTTTTTTTTAACATCACCGTGTACCAGCGCGCTTTGAATAAAGATGTCAGATGCCCGGTCAGAATCAATCCTACCATAGGATACGGGTCGTTGAGGAACGATAATAAGGCCAAAAAGGCTTACCTGTTCGGAAGCGACAACTTCTCCCCGGTTTCTTTCCCAGTGTGGATGAAGATAGGTATAAGTGCACAGGTTTCCGCCCAGTTTTTCCAGCCAGTTACTGTCAATGTTTGCGCATGTCCTGGCAAACAGCCGCGATGTTTCAATCAGTTCTGCAGCCACAACCCATGTTTTTGACGTGTTGAAAAGGGTTGATCCCGGAAAGATCATCACTTCTTTTCCTTTTGTGGCTTGAAAGATATTTTTCTCTTTTTTCACTGCAATGTTGGAGAGAAAACCGCTCAAAATCGATTTGTGGATGGAAATATAGAGACTTCCGAATTCAGAGAGTTGATCAGGATGTTTGGCTTTTGACGGTTGAGCCGGAGTGCTTTTTTTTGTTCGGGTGCCCTGGTCCGAATAGCTGTTATTGTTCAAACCGTATTCTTTGAGCACTTCAGAGATCTGAGCATGGATATCCCGCCATTCCCTCATCCTTTTAAAAGAAAGAAAGTGGGTTTTGCAAAATTTCTTTATACTCCTTGTGGTTTTTTCTTTTTTCCGGATCCGGTGGTATTTTTGCCAGATATTAAGAAGCGTGATAAAATCGGATGAAGGATCATTAAACGTTTTGTGAATTTGATCGGCTTGCTGAGCTTTTTCTGCGGGCCGTTCTCTGGGGTCCGGTATACTCAGCGCAGCGGCAATAACCGTAATCTCTTCAAGACATCCTTGGGTCTGTGCTTCAATGAGCATCCGGGATATTCTGGGGTCAACAGGCATTTTTGCCATAAGCTTACCCCTTTGGGTGAGCGAATAGCTTGTTGTTGCTTTTGATTTCTTTTGTCGTGGCCCGGGAACGATGGCTCCGAGTTCATAAAGAAGATCAAACCCATCCTGTATGCTCTTTGATGCTGGCCGGTCAATAAAGGGAAAATTCGATATATCCCCCAGTTCCAGTGAGATCATTCTTAGGATGACTTCGGCCAGGTTAGCTCTTAAAATTTCGGGGGAAGTAAAGAGCGGACGGTTTTCAAACTCTTCTTCAGAAAAAAGTCGTATGCATATCCCGTTTTGAACCCTGCCGCATCTTCCTTTTCGCTGATCCGCACTGCTTTTTGATATTGCGGTGACCGGAAGGGAAGTGGTTCTTGATCTTGGATTGTACCGGGATATGCGCGCAAGTCCGGTGTCGATGACATATTTAATTCCGGGTATGGTTATGGAGGTTTCCGCAATATTGGTTGCAACAATTATCTTTCTGGCAGGAATACTCGAGAAAACCTTTGATTGCTCAGAACCTGCAAGTCTGGCGAACAGAGGAAAGATAAATGTGTTTTTGTAATTCCTTGCTTTAATTAGTTCGCAGGTTTCTCGAATGTCCTGTTCTGTTGGCATAAAGACGAGGATATCCCCAAAGCGGTTATTTATTTGCAGGTTGTCAATCGCACTGACAGCCATTTCAAGATGGGTTTGTTCATCATCATCTTCGAGTTTTGAGTCAATCGCGGAATAGCGTATTTCCACCGGGTACATGCGACCGGATACTTCTATAACCGGCGCACTGTCAAAAGCCTTTGAAAATTTTTCCGTGTCAATAGTTGCAGAAGTTATGATAATTTTAAGGTTTTTTCTTTTTGTTAAAAGGGTCCTTAGAATTCCCAGGATAAAATCAATATTCAAACTTCTTTCATGGGCTTCATCAACAATAATGGTATCGTATTCATTCAGATACGGATCATTCTGGGTTTCAGCCAGAAGGATACCGTCTGTCATGATTTTAATAAACGCATGGGGACCGGTTTTATCTTTGAATCTGATTTTATACCCCACGGACTTGCCTAGTTCTTCTCCGAGTTCTTCGGCAATACGTCCGGAGACAGTGGTTGCAGCGATCCTTCTCGGCTGAGTGCAGCCGATCTTGCCGTCGATGCCTCGTCCGGCCGCAAGACAAAATTTTGGTATTTGGGTGGTTTTACCGGAACCGGTCTCACCGGAAATTATGACTACCCGGTTTTTCGAGATAGAATCTATTATTTGGTCTTTTTTAGAAAAAATGGGGAGGGCATCATTATAGATAGGTTTCGGGCGGTTTGCTTTTCGCCATGATTTCTTTTTGATGGATGTTTGAAGCCTTTTCTCCAGTCGAACAAGTTTCTTTTTAATTTTATCTTCAGACGTTGTTTTGATGCCGGATTTTTTAATCCGTGTTATTTCACGACGGACGGCATATCTATCTGCGCTAATCGCTTCTGGTAAAAGCGACTCAATTTTTTTAAACATATTAATGTCTTGGATTCCGGAAGCAGATTTTTGAGATCGATCTTTTGATTTACTGGTGTGTGTGCATTCTATATCGTTTATTCCAACTTCCTATTCCTGATTATCACTGTAAAGGGAATTCATGCCGAAACGTTCAAACCACCACTCTTCCGCCGAGAGATAATTTTTGACCTCTTGTTCGGAAAAGGAAAATTTATAGTTTTTACAATAGTCATTAATAATTTTGTATGCAGCGATAATCTTGGTTGACATTGCTTTGCATTTTTCTTTGTTTTTATTACATCGGTCTGGATGCCATTTACGGATGAGATTTCTATAGTTCGACTTGATTTCTCCAATGGTCGCCCGTTCAGGCAATTCCAGCACCATTCTTGCCTCATTAACTTGTTGATACTTTTTCACTTCGTGGTCTTTCCATGTTTTGACATGTCAATCATTAACATAATATGAATGCTTTCCTGTCTGCAAAGTTTATAATTCCAAGATCAACTTTCCATTAATATTAAGAACAATAAAACATACCATCCATCGGAAGTCAAGCGTCATCTTGCTGTACGTTTTCCAATAACAACCTGAAATAGCCACAAAATAACATCCATATCTTCTTGACAAAAAAAAGATTAGAAAGTAGTTTTGCAACAAAAGATTAATAATGTCGAAAAGCAAAATCCTTTTATGTTTAGGAGGACCTTGTATATGGCGCTTACGAAAAGTCAAATAGTAGACTCCATTCAAAAAAAGCTCGGTTTGAGCAGAAACAGATCCGCAGAACTACTTGAAACCACTTTGGAAATTATGAAACAGACACTGTCGAATGGCGAAGATATTCTAATCAGCGGATTTGGTAAATTCTGTGTGAAAGAGAAAAAAGAGCGCAAAGGACGTAACCCTGCAACCGGTGAAGATATGATGCTGGACAAAAGAAAAGTGGTTACCTTCAAATGTTCGCCGGCATGGAGAAATAAGATTAACGGGTAAGGTAACTTCTCAATAAGTTCTGGTGTATTAAATGGTGATATTGAGTCGAATCCATAATTTATTGAGATGTTACCGGGTAAGTGTTGAACCGTCTTATATGCCAGCAAATATTTTACTATAGAGACCTTTTAAATATAAATATCGTATTTTCGACTTACAGGATCAAAGTCATTAAACCCGAGATTGAGCTGAACGTTCTTAAGTGTCAGATTCCTATTTATGCTTCGTGGAATCAGCGATTTTTTGATTCTTTCCGGGTATCACTTTTTTCGCAAGGCGCAAACCGATTTTAGTTATGATTAACCGGAGCAGAAACGGAAACTGACTCATTATGGGAAATATCAAGTAAAATTAAAGAGATATTTAAGTACAGATCTCGTCATTCAGCTTGAAAAAAATAATCGTGACTCCTTAATTTTTGGGGGATTGCATGAAAATTGGACACTGGCCCTCAGGTTTCAGGTGTCAGGTGTCAGTAGTGAAAAAGCGAGAGCCAGCCTGAAACCTGACACC
>CAZKDT010000106.1:0-2599 GCA_964551515.1 uncultured Desulfobacteraceae bacterium
TGTTTGCACGCAGTCCTGAAACACAGATCATCTCCGGACTTTTTGAGAACTTACAGTTTTAAGTTTTAAGTACCTGTTAAAACGATAAATTATAATTAGCTAAAACATAAAATCTAAAACCTGAAACCAGGTGAATTCGAGTTTTTATAATTTCATCTATTTTGATTTCAAAAAAATCCGATTTTTGCTTTGAGTGATACAAATGGTCGAAAAAATAAAGTTTTTATCAGAAAATTATGAGATAGAAGGGCTGCTGAATAAAAAAGACAAAAATAAGGCGGTAGTAATTACCCATCCGCATCCGCTCTACGGCGGAGATATGTATAATCTGGTGGTTGAAACCATCGTGCATGTCTATAATATAAAAGGGTATTCAACATTAAAATTTAATTTCAGGGGAGTTGGTAAAAGCCAGGGGCAATATGATAACGGGGTGGGCGAACAGAAGGACATTTTGGCCGCCCTCTCATTTCTTGCTGATATAGGAATGGAAAGAATAGATCTTGCCGGGTATTCATTTGGTGCCTGGGTAAACGCACAGGCCGTCCTTCAGGAGGATATTTTTGTGGAGCATATGGCGATGGTTTCACCTCCGGTAGGGTTTATGGATTTTCACACCATAAGCGCAATGAACGTTTTAAAGTTTGTTATAACCGGCAACCGGGATGACATTGCACCGGCGGATGTTGTAAAAAAAATGCTTCCCACATGGAACCCCGATGCCCGCTTTGAAATTATCGACGGTGCTGATCATTTCTACGGAGGATATCTTGGACAACTCGAATCTGTTTTGTTTTCTTGTATTTAGCCGATAACAGTGTAACATCTCAATAAATTATGAATTCGGCTCAATATCACCATTTGATACAACAGAACTTATTGAGAAGTTACATAAATGTTTTCATTCGTTTAAATTTACACCCTCTGCTATTCCAAACAAATCTTTTGTGTTTATGTTTAAAACATGCTTAACCGACTTGCATGGAGTTTCGTAAAAAAAGCAAGATGAGGCTTGAAAAAGACAAAGGGCTTTTATGGATTCTTTTGCTGCTTGGATTTTTATTTTTTTTCTCTTGCAGTGTTGTTAAAACGACCTACAAAGTTACAAAGTATACAATAAAAACAACATATAAGGTAACGAATGGTGTCGGAAAAGCCATATATAAAATAGGCAAATTTACTTTTGTCGTAGTTATGGCTCCCTTAAGCTGGCCGTTAACACATGGGGAAATCGAGTCCATCGATGATTTGTCCCCAAAAGATGCGATTCGGCAGGATCGTGTCAAGAGATCACCTTATGTGGTAAAAGGTAAAAGATATGTGCCCATGTCTTTAAAAAAGGCCAGCAGTTACCGGCAAAAAGGGATTGCTTCCTGGTACGGATATGAGACTTTTCGGCAAAAAGGAGGTCACATGACAGCAAACGGCGAAGCTTTTGATCCCAAAGGACTTAATGCCGCCCATAAATATTTGCCGCTTCCGACATACGTTAAAGTTACAAATTTGGAAAATAATCGAATGATCATTGTTCGAGTAAATGATCGGGGTCCTTTTGTAAAAGGCAGGATTATTGACCTTAGTGCCGGTGCAGCAAAAAGACTTGGATTTTATAAAAAAGGAACCACGAAGGTTTTAGTAGAAACTATCCAGATCGAAAGTTAGCCAGACAACTTATTCCCTTGAATAAAAATTGATGAAAAATGCGGGTTAAAGGAGTAAACCATTCATGCGATGGAAATGGATATTGGGTATTACTGTTTTTCTTATTGTTGCGTTGATTGCAGGAATATTTGTAATTCTGTCAAGCTATGACTTCAACGATTTAAAACCTAAAATTGCCCAGATGGTCAAGGATTCCACCGGTCGTGAGCTTTCTATGAAAGGTGACCTGGAGCTTGAAATCGGCTTAAATCCGACCTTGGTTATAGAAGATGTGAGCTTCCAAAATGTGTCATGGGGTTCACGGCCTGAGTTGGCCAAAATCAGGCGATTGGAGATCCAGGTGGCAGTTCTTCCGCTGATCAGAAAGATTATCCTTTTCAAACGCTTGATTTTGATCGAGCCCGACATCCTGATTGAGACCAACAGGGACGGCACATCAAATCTTGAATTTAAAACCGTAAAAAAGAGGGTGGCCACAAAATCGGTAGAAGAAGCTCCTGTACATGGCAAATCAATTTTGTCTGCGATAGCCTTCAATAACATTCGGATCGAAAAGGGTCGCTTTACCTATAACGGCAGACAATCCGGCCGGACCTATACTATAAATCTGGAAAGCGCAATAGCCGTTGCGGACCCCGACGGCTCTGTTTCGTTGAAGCTCAACGGAGGATATAACAGCAAGCCTTTTCGGGTTAACGCAACTCTGGGCTCAGTGGCTGCGTTAACCGATCCTGTTAAAATATGGCCGGTCAAGCTGACATCCGATATTGCGGATTCAACGATTACTATTGACGGTGCCGTAAGAGACCCCATTAAGGGCAAAGGTCTTTCTATCACAGTAACGGCAACCGGCCGATCCATTCCCGAAATTTTAAAGCTGTTTAACATAACCTATATTCCCGATTTGGGGCCGTTTGATGTATCGGGCAAACTCACA
>CAZKDT010000106.1:2699-8617 GCA_964551515.1 uncultured Desulfobacteraceae bacterium
CGGGCAAACTCACAGACCCTGACGGCAGGCTGGGGATAGAAGACCTTGACCTCAAAGTAGGCGAAAAAAACAGGGTTCGGGCACGGTTTACGGGTTCGATTCAGAATCTTATAAAGGGCAAAGGTCTTTCTATCACGGTAACGGGAACCGGCCGATCCATTCCCGAGATTTTAAAGCAGTATAACATAACCTATATTCCCGATTTGGGGCCGTTTGATGTATCGGGCAAACTCACAGACCCTGACGGCAGGCTGGGGATAGAAGACCTTGACCTCAAGGTGGGCAATGAAACGTTGGTGAGGGCAAGGTTCACGGGTGCGATCGAGGATATCACGTCCATAAAGGGAATGAATCTTAACTTTGATATTCAGGGCAAATATCTTGCAAACCTGGAAAAGATCACCGGTAAACCCATGCCTTTGAACGGCCCTTTTTTTGCCTCGGGTAAAGCCGTGGCCCTTTCGGCAAAATCTTACAAGATTTCCGAGATCAAGGCTTTCGTCCAAGAGAGCGATCTAAATGGATCCATAGAAATAAACCTGGGTGGCAAAAAACCACGGATAACGGCGGATCTGTCCTCACAAAAACTCGATTTTTGTCCCCTGTTGTCAAAAAAGGGGGGCAAGCCCGGCGAACCGGAAAAGGACCCTGAGAAACTTTCTGACAAAAAGGGCAAAGTTTTTCCCGACACTCCTTTACCTCTGGAAATATTAAATCAGGTGGACGCAGATATTGAACTTACCGCAAAACAACTCTTACTGCCACTATTGTTTCTCAGCGACACTACCGCGCATATGGTTCTTGAGGATGGACACCTTACTGCAAACCCCCTGAAATTAGTCATGGGTGGCGGCACGCTTGATGGCCATTTTGATCTCCATGTTCAGGGCAATACTGCCCAAGTGTCCACGGCACTCAAAATCGATCAGTACGAGCTTGGCAGTATGCTCAAAAAAATGGGGATTAATGACTCGCTCCAGGGCAATATGGATATAGAGATAGACCTTAAGAGCCATGGAAACTCGATAGCAGAACTTATGTCCGGACTAAACGGTAAAACCATGATGGTCATGGGCGGCGGAAGCATCAACCAAAAAGCCATCAAACTCTTGGGAAGCGACCTGAGTTCCGGCTTTTTACGACTACTTAATCCCTTGGAAAAGGAGGTAAACTACACCAAATTCAACTGTTTTGCCGGCGGATTTGACATTAAAAACGGTCTGGCCCAAAGCAGTGCACTGGTATTGGATACCCCTCAGGTTAGAGTAATCGGGTATGGTAAAATCGATCTTAAAACAGAGGAAATTGATCTGTTACTCAAGCCGTCTCCCAAAAAAGGGATGGGCATCAATGGCTTGGCCAAGCTCAGCATGAGTTTGGGTGAGTTAACCAGACCGCTTAAGCTTAAAGGAACCCTTTCCAATCCTTCTCTATCTATCGATCCCACTGGCTCAATTATTACCCTGGGAAAGGCTATCGGAGGCGTAGCTCTGTTTGGACCTTTTGGTATTGCTGCAGTTCTGGCCAACGGTCAATTTGGTGATAAAAACCCATGTGTTGCCATCATTGAAGCCGCTAAAAAAGAGTTTCACAAATCTAAAGCTGAAAAATCCGAAGAGAAAAAGAGTGTAATCGAAAGGACAACTAAAGATATTGGCAACTGACTCAAGAAGTTTTGGTGTATCAAATGGTGATATTGATCCGAATCCATAATTTATTCAGAACTTACAATATCAACAAATAACTGTCTGGATTAACTATTATTAAAGAACGTTTGCTTTTTATGGCATAATTGTTGCTGTTATTGATCCTAAAAACCTTGTCACAAATACGGAATCTACTCATTTCTTACTCCTTGGTTAAGTTGTGGGACAACTCGACCTTGGAGTAACAAATGTTGTTCAGATGGTAAAACCACTGAACTGTGACCTGGCCCAAAGGGCCAGGTTCTCTATGTTAGACTGAGTCTCCACCCGCTGAGCGGGTGGGCTCAGGAAGCCCCCCCCCGAGGGGGGCGATGACGTTGGGAAAACCCCTTCGGGGCTATTTAGTCGTCATCAAATTCTAACTCCAATTGTTCCTGTTCGCTCTTTTCTTGTTCTCGAATGTAATTACGTATGGTTTCTTCATCCAACCCAACCGTACTGACACAGTACCTATGGCCCAAAAGTGAAGCCCAGATACCCGTTTTTGGCTCAATATTTTACGATGGATCAGTATCGCGCTTTTGCCTTTCAGAAATCCTATCACAAAAGCTGTACTTTGGCAGTACGCTTATGCACATGTGGATATGGTCCGGCATCAAGTGCCCTTCTAATAACTCCGCTCCACGTTGGCGGCATAAATCGCGCAATATCTCACCAACCCGTTTCCTAAATTTCCCGCAGATTTTTCTTACGATACTTGGGTACAAACACAATATGGTATTTGCATTATGTGCTGTTAGTTATTATGTGTAGTTTAGATTATAAATTGATGAAATAACAATATTTTCTTATAAAAGTCTAAACATAATATTCTCAAACTTACGGAACACAAAACAAATGAATTGAATTCATTATGGTGAAAATGAAACTCTGTAACGAAAATACACCAGTAAAATCAAGATTTACTGTTGAATATTATGTGTTGTAAATCAATTCGGATATCATTAATATCAACCCATTAGCTCGCTGACTGCACATAATATTTTACTGCACATAATGCAAATTACGTTCTGCTGCACATAATTTGCAATCCCATCTTACATGCGATAAACTTTTTCAATTATGCATAGGTAATTCCTCCTGTCTGCCCTTTGAGGCTTTCCCGGGGAATTACCTATATTATTTCTCACCGGATCGGTAGAACCTATCCGGGTCCTCCACCAGAGGTGGAGGGCTTAGATCAAAACTAATTTTTATAGGGAAATTGTTACGGATTATTGATTGCCGAATACTCTTTGTTTGTGGTATGGTTTTAAAAATGAGTTCCTTGATTGCCGTACAGCAAATCAAGTTATAAAGCTGTCAAAGGCTCTAACTATTGTCTATCCATAAATGGTCTTTTTGCTGGCCCAGCCTGCCCAATGGAATTTATTTTTCTTTTTATTCCATCGGGGTTAAATCCGTATTTAATATTTAACCGGGGCCTAATCTCTTTTTCTTCCAAAGCAGAAAACTTTTTGATGAACAATTATTATCCAAACCCCCATATTCTGAATTATAGGGAACTGAGAGAAGCAGGATGGGCTGTCTTAAGGACGGATTCATCGAATCTGATTTTTACGTTGCGAGATTGTTATATGCTTGATGTTTTTGATCTCGATTTATCAGCGCATGTTGCATACCTTGATTTTGATATTAAAAAAAAGATCATGCTTGGTGATGCCTTTGGCTCGCCCGCAATCGGATTGCCGTTTTCCAATCAATTTCGTAAAATTTTTGGTAAGGAAATTTTTCCGTTTAAAGAGTTAAGATCTCGTCATAATGTCGGATTTTTTGTTGAGGAGGCATACAGAAATAAAGGGAAAAAGCGTCTTTGGAATATGGATGAAGTTTTGATGGCTATCGCTCTGGAGATTGCCTTTGAAGAAGGTATTGAGATCTTCATCATTAAACCGACCGGAGAAAGATACCGGTATTATTGCAACAAATTTTACGCAGAGATTCACCCAACCACTGAAAGTGATGTCATTTTAGGAGTTGATTTAAGATCGGCCCGAAAAAAACTAAAACACGTTAAACTTCAGACAATTGAAGGCAAAACCCATTTCTTCAGGGTAACTTATCAACAGGATACAATAATAACCCCCTGAGACCTTTGCAAAACGCTCCCTTTTGCCCAATTTCGGCGTCCCTGATGAATGGAATTTAACAACAGTCTCAAATTTTAATTCGCCACCGAGCTTTGGTGGGTTAATCCTCAATTATTCCTGTCCCGTCTAAAGAACGAATTTTAGTTGTTGTGGAAACCCTGCGCCACGGATCCGTTAAGGAACCTGAGGAAATCGAATAGTTTCTTAGTATTACCGAAAAACATGTGGATCGTCTAACCGCGATTTTAGAAGATCTGATTAGCCTTTCAAGAATCGAACAGGATGACGAAAAAAAAGCGATTACGCTCCAAAAAAACCCCATAAAAAATGTTCTTAAAACCGCCATAGGCAACTGCCGGGAAAAAGCAGATTTAAAAGATGTCACCATTGATTGCGTGTGTGAAGAGAATCTATTCGCCATGATCGACCCCGCGCTTTTAGAACAAGCGCTTGCCAACCTGTTGGACAATGCCGTCAATTACAGCCATGATGGAAGTTCCGTTCATGTTTCAGCCGTTCAAAAAGAGGATTCGATTATTATCCGCGTTCAGGATCATGGGACTGGAATCTCAAAAGAGCACCTTCCAAGACTTTTTGAAAGATTCTACCGGGCGGACAAAGCCCGCAGTCATAAACTTGGGGGCACGGGACTCGGTCTTGCCATTGTAAAACACATCATCCAATCCCATGGGGGCTACGCAACTGCCGAAAGCACTCCCGGAAAGGGAAGTATCTTTTCATTGCACCTTCCAAAAGAGTAAATCGTATCTTATCTTTCAAATATATAAATATCAATCATACCCACATTCAGGGTAGACACATTTGATCTCGGTGCAGCGTAGCGGCGGAGTGTTTTCTCTGTATTGGGATTCAAATGCGTTTTTCCTGTACCCACATTGACAACACGTTGCGGTGGATCTTAGATTTATCACTTCAGTGATTAAGATCAATAATGACCTTGAAAGAATCGCTGATGAAGCTGTGAACATCGCCCGGGGGATAAAATATATCTCAAAAGGTAAAAAACTACATTTTGATTTTGACTTTTATTCAATGGCTGAAAAGGCCGAAGCCATGCTAAAAAAAAGCTTGGATGCCCTTGTGAATCTGGATGTGGATCTCGCTTTCAAGGTATGCCTTCTGGATGATGAAGTTGATAAAATCAACGCGGAAGCCCACCGTATGATGAAGAATGCCATTAAAGATACCCCGGATCATGTAGAATCTTTTATTAATCTGCTTTTAGTCTCCCGTCACCTGGAGCGTATTGCAGACCATGCAAGCAATATTGCCGAAGAAGTTATTTACCTGATAGAGGGCGAAATTGTCCGGCATGGAGATTTTTAGAATTGTTCTTAGAAAAAGATATTATCCAATGACAACTGTAATTGGATTTTGAGTATTGTCACTGTCAAAATGCCGTTTGGCTCAGTCATAAGCTAAACGAGTTTTTTCATCCGTTAATGTGGGTTGAATAATTTTTTTCCACTTAGGATCATTCCATGTTCTTAATTGACCATGAACATGGATATATTTTTGAGGTATTGGGTGAGTGCCATATACTACTTCAAGTCCATATTGTATCTTGATAAAATCGTGAAAATATACAAGATGAGGGCATGGCGGATATCCTACAAGTAACCCGGTGGCAAGATGTATAATTTCTGCGCCGTTTTTCTTCATTTCCTCTCCAGCATATTCAATATTTCCGCCAGGGCACCCATCGCAGGTGGTATACCCTACGACGTCAACTTCAATGTTGCGGTAACGGGCAAATGCTCCCTCTCTGTTTTCTAATGATCTGAAACACTTTCCACCGGCGCACCTGCGGTAACGGTCGCAAATAATTATACCAATTTTTGTTTTTTTCTTCATGTCATTTCTTCTTTTTTCCAAAAATCAAAAATATTCTTCCGTTATTACAATGAATCACTGCTGTCCGGTTAACTTTTTTGAAAAGCGTAATTTCTCAATAAATTATGGAGCCAACAGGTGATAAAATGTGAAAGTTCTTGCTGTTTGAGCATGTTAGTGAGCCTTAAGCAAAAACAACGAATAAGATCATTTATCTTTTAAATATATGATGTTGCGTTTAAACAGTTGCTATTAAAGGATTGGCACC
>CAZKDT010000107.1:0-8572 GCA_964551515.1 uncultured Desulfobacteraceae bacterium
TATAGTCTCGATTCTAGTAACCGGAAATGGTGTCGCGTAATCCATCTGTTGAGATGTTGTTCCATTCCGAATTGTAGAAATTATTTCTCCAAGGAAAACTTTACCCCACGCACTCGGATAATTACTTGGCATAATTCATTCTTTCTAAAAACTTCCCAAGCTTCGCCATTGCCTTTTCTTTATTGCGCTCAATATCCCTCAACGTCACGCGATACTTATCCCACCAATTCTCCGCTACGGAGATAACTTCCTGCCTGTGGGCGGTAACATAGTTCTTTAGATAGCCGGAAAGTTTTTCATTGAAGATATCGAGGACCATATCCCTGCAATCATCATCGGAAAGGGCGTCGTGGGCTTCGCACAGGCGTTTAATGAATTGTTTCTGAAGTTCCTTGAGCTGTTTTTTCGCTACTTTTAGTTGGTTGGTTTTCACATGAGCTTGGCCTTTTTTGTCTTGCTCCAGGCGCGCAATATCCTGCCTATCCTGTTCCAGTTCATCCAGATAATCGGGGATCAATCTGCTTACAAGCAGGTCATCAGCCAAGTCAAAGTGATTGCCCTTGGTCTCTTCCATGGTGGCTTCTATGGTATCCACCCAGCCGTCAATCAATCCCCCAAAACCCTGGGCGATGAGGGTTTTTAGATCAAACTTGTTTTCATTCCACCATGTGGCAATCACTCCCGCAACCTTGAACCTGTCAAGCAACCCTACCGGCGTGATATCCGACACAAAGGCCTCCAAAAGGTCAGTGCGAACCTCCATGAGGTTCTTGGTATCGGGCAGATCGATTAACGATTGCCTATGCTTTTTCCACCATTGATCAAAGGTGTTTTTCAGCTTTGTTTCCTTTAGCTGTACCCCTTTTCCGGCCTCAATCCTTTTCTTTATGTCGCCCCGTTCAGTAAATGTTGGGTCAAAATCATAGTAGTCTGCATCACGTTCTACAAATATGGTTGAAATCTTCAGACCGTGGGCATCAATGAGATCTTTTTTCGCTTCAACTTCAGCCTTGGGAATTCCACCTAATAGATGAGCGCGCACATCCTGTGGTTCAGGCGGAGGCGCGTTATCCGCATAACGCCGGATGTTCAGGTTCCAGTCGTTTGACTTGAGTTCTTCTCTCGTAACAACGGCTGCATATCCGGAGATATTTTCAAACGCGTCAAAGGCGGATGTGATCTTTTCAATATGTTCCGGCTTTAGATAGTTCTGGGCCCGGCCGGCATGAAATTCCGCATCTGCATTTATAAAAAGAACCTTGTCTTTTCGCTTGTCAGGTTTGGCGCCTTTGGCCCGGCATACCAATACACATGCGGGAATACCTGTGCCGTAAAAGAGATTGGGCGGAAATCCGATCGCCGCTTCAAGCAGGTCATCTTTGATAATGCCCTTGCGGATCTCTTTTTCAGCGCCGCCTCGAAACAGGACCCCGTGGGGCATGACCGTTGCCATCATGCCGTTTGTTCTCAGGACCGCTAACATGTGTTGTAAAAACATGAGGTCGCCTTTTTTGCCGGTCTCAGGGCAAAAACCGTATCTGAACCTTTCGGTAAATTTCATGCCGTCTTTGGAATAGTTCTGGCTGAAGGGAGGATTGGTGATTACCCGGTCAAACCGCATCAGCTCGCCGCCGTCCAGATGAAGGGGCGAAGTCAAAACATCATCGTTCTGGATATTCGCTCCTGCAATGCCGTGAAGGATCATGTTCATCTTGCACATGGACCAGACACTGCCGTTGTTATCCTGGCCGTAAAGGCTCAGGTTAAAGGAATTGCCTCCATGCTCTTCCACATACTGTTTGGAGTGAATCAACATGCCGCCCGAGCCTACACAGGGATCATATACACGCATTCCTTCCTGCGGCTTTAAAATGCGCACCATCAAACGAACAACGTCTCTGGGTGTATAAAATTCTCCGCCCTTTTTGCCGGCAGAATCTGCAAATTGGCCAATAAGATACTCGTAGGCAGCGCCAATAAGATCAGGAAACTCAAAATCTGCATTTCTCAAGCGATATTTATTGAAATGATCGATCAAATCGCGAAGTTTCCGGTCAGGAATTTTTGTTTTCCCGGCTTTCCTGTTAAAATCAATATGCCCGAGCACACCCTCAAGGCTTCTATTGTGATACTCCAGTTCAAGCAATGCCTTATTCAGCTCATCGCCTATATTGCGGTGCGCATGTTTAATCTTTTCCCAGCGTGCTGTTTTGGGGACAAAAAAGGATTTGGCATACCTTGCAGGGTCTTCAGCCCGTTTGATTGCCTGATCTTCTGTCCTGCCTCTGGCAAGATTTGCCTTTATGATTCCTTCATATTCTTCATCAAAAACATCCGAACACCGTTTAAGAAAGAGCATGCCGAAAATGTATTCCTTGAACTCCGATGCGTCCATCTTTCCCCGCAGGATATCCGCTGCGGCAAACAAGTGGTGTTCAAGTTGGCTGAGTGTGAGTTTTTTCATAGTTATTTATGTGAAACTGCAAAAATTTCAGGTTGTTCCCGCCGCATGCTCAAAAAACCGTCATTGCCTATAATGACGTGATCCAAAACCGGAATATCAACGGCCTTGCAAGCATTTACCAGTGATATGGTCAATTCCATATCTTCCAAACTGGATTCAGCCGGTCCGGTGGGATGGTTATGGACAAAAATAAGGGCTGAGGCCCTTTTCCTTAAAGCGGATTCAACAACTTCCCGGGCATAAACCGCTGATTCATCAACCGTTCCACGGAACAGAACCTCTTCCGCAATCAAGTGTTTTGATCTGTTGAGATGAAGGAGCCGGAATTCCTCACGGGAAAGATTGCTCATGGATGCCTTTAGATATTCAAACAAATCACGGGCATTTTCGATAATGTTAATCTTTTCAAGAGGCTGGCGTAGCCGGCGTTTTACAATTTCCATGGCGGCAAGTATCTGGGCTACTTTCGCCTTTCCGATCCCCTTGACACTCAACAGGTCCTCCTGCGTTGTCATCATCAACCCGTTGAGCCCGCCAAACCTGCCTATCATTTCTCTTGCAAGGGCTATTGCATTTTTCCCCTTCATGCCAGTTCTCAAAAGAATAGCGAGTAGTGCGGCATCACTCAGAGCCTCCGGGCCTTTTTCTAAAAGCATTTCCCTGGGCCGATTCCCTTCAGGCCAATCCTTAATGTGCATATTATTTTTTTCTTTGTCTGTTTCTTGCATTCGTCACTATTTTATTTGTTTAACATATCGCAACGTTGCAGTCTTGACTATAGGCCCGCAAAACAAAAAAAACATCCTTCACTAAAAAGAAGAACTCAGATACTTCAAGGCGTCTTTGAGGCTTAGACCTATCCATTTGGGACGATATTCAGGATATCTTTCAATGAGCCTTTTTGATTTTTGTTTTAATACGCTGGTGTTGATTCTGGATGGATTCATCTTTATTTCAGCAACAACTATTTCATTTTTCATGTCGTTAACAGCAACTAGATCGAGCTCATAAGGCAATAATATGTATGCTGGCCCACGATTCACAGATTCACTTTATCCCGCTGACATCATTTGTATTCTGTATTGCGCATAAAACATCAAAACGGTAGTTTATAATATCGCCGTTTTGCATTCCGCAGGTTTTGCCTCCGGCCGTTTGTTGTAAGCCTGATTTGCCCTTTTTTTCGGTTTTGAAAGGCCTTTCCATTTTCAACCAGATCTATTCTTTCTTTTATTGCCCAGACTCCGGCTCATCTTTTCAAAGAATGAAACAGCATTTGCCAACTGGATTTTCCCTTTGCGTTCAGGAGGTTTCCGGTTCGTTAAAATCCAGACATAAGTAAATATGCCGATATTGTAAAAAAGCTGATCAGGCATGGCGATTATGGCTTCAAGCATATCGTTTTCAATAATCGATTTGCGAAGGCAAGATGCACCACAGTGAGGGCAGCATGCCTTTTCCCGCTCGCTCAATCTTTTTTAGACATGAATTGAACTTGATGTTATAATATCTTAGGATTTAGTCAAGGAAGTTTACATGATATTTTCAACAGTTACCAGGGTATAGCGGCTTATTCCGTCTTTTTAACAGACAAGGGAAACGCAATTCATTTGCTTGACTTGCATAAAGCATAACATCTTGATAGAATACAAAGACCACAAGGGGCTTCGCCCCAATTGGAATAATAGCTCCGGTGAAATAGAAAGAAAGTTTCACCCCAGTACGATCTGCCGGACCTACGGGGCAGGCTGGGTAAAAATGACGGAGTAATGTCGCAAACAAATTTCCATTGATAAACCTGTATTTTCAAGAAATCATAGAATTTCCGAGACGTAAACTTAATATTTGAAAGTCTGCATATGATCATAAAATCGGCTGAATTTGTTAAAAGCGCTGTCAAACCGGCTCAATATCCTGATGCGGTTTTGCCGGAGTTCGCTTTTACCGGACGTTCCAATGTTGGCAAATCTTCTCTTATTAATACCCTGGTAAATCGCAAACGTCTGGTAAAGACCAGCGCTATCCCCGGACGTACCCAGCTGATCAATTTTTTTCTTATTAACAAGATGTTTTTCTTTGTGGATCTTCCGGGATTCGGTTATGCAAAGGTTCCGGCTTCTGTGAGAAGAAAATGGGGACCCATGATTGAGACTTACCTTTCAACCCGAAAAACGCTGAAAGGAGTAGTTCTTATCATGGATATTCGGCGCATTCCCGGGATGCAAGAACTTAATTTTATAGAATGGTTGTATTATTACAACATTCCAGATATGTTGATACTGACAAAGGCGGACAAGCTCTCCAAGGCAAAACAGTTGAAACAACATATTACCATAGCAAAAGCCCTGAGTGTGCATAAAGATGACCTGATTCTGTTTTCGACCAAATCACGTCTGGGAAAAGATGCGATATGGGATGCTATTGAAGCATTAATCGATTATTAGCCATAATATAGTGAATAGTATAACATGCCAGATATAAAGGATAAATCTGCTGATTTTAAATCCGGTTTTGTGGCCATTGTTGGAGCGCCCAACGTGGGTAAATCCACGCTCTTAAACCAGATGCTGGGCGAAAAAATTTCCATTACCTCCAAAAAACCTCAAACCACCCGGAACCGTATCCTTGGTGTTATGCACAGACCTTCTTCACAACTTATCTTCATTGACACCCCGGGAATTCATAAAGCAAAACGGGCATTAAACATCAGGATTGTGGATGCAGCCCTTTCGGCTCTGGGGGATGTAGATGTTGTTCTTGTTATGGTTGATGTGGCAAATCCGGACCCGGATTCAGAGGCTTTTCTGGTGAAAAAACTCGAAAAAATTAAACGGCCGGTTGTTCTTGCCCTGAATAAAACAGATCTTGTCAAAAAACCCGCGCTCCTTTCAATCATAGATAAATGGGCAACGGCCTATTCATTTGAAGCCATAATTCCGGTTTCCGCCATACTTGGCGCCCAGATTGAAGAACTGATTGACGCCATGGAGGCACTGTTGCCCAAAGGCCCGCCCTTTTTTCCCGAAGACACCCTGACCGATTTGCCGGAACGTTTTTTTGTTGCTGAAATGATACGTGAACAGGTTTTCCGTTTAACCGGTCAGGAGATACCTTATTCCACTGCCGTAACCATAGATTCATTTTCCCAAGAGAAAAAAAGTTCCCCTGTAAAAATTCATGCAACCATTCATGTTGAGCGGACGTCACAAAAAGGCATGGTCATCGGAAAAAACGGGAGCAAGCTGAAAATGATCGGTACGGAAGCAAGAAAAGAAATAGAACAGATGGTGGAGACCAAGGTCTTTCTCAAACTCTTTGTCCGGGTATATAAAAACTGGGGAAAAGATACCAAGGCACTCAGAAAATTTGGCTACTGATGATTTTGTCTTATCACCCCTGCTTTGAAGCAGATAAAAATTTACTTTGTGCCGGACGGGAGCCTGACGCTGATGATCTTGCAGCAATTAAGGCCGCCCATGCTGTAATCCTGCCTCAGGGATGCTATCGATCTCTGTACGAAATGGCACATAACAACTGCAGACATGTGTTCCCTAATCTCGATTCAAAATTTAAATATGCGGGTAAGATCGGCCAGGTTCGACTATTTCAGATGGAAAATATGCCTCATCCAAGAACTGAAACATATCTAAATATCGATGCATTTTCCGGACACTATGGCGGTTTTCCTGCAAAGCCGGCCTTTGATTTTCCGTTTGTATTCAAATTTGACTGGGGAGGGGAAGGGTACCAGGTTTATCTTATACAATCTGCCTCGGAATTTAAGAATATTTTGCAAACCGCTGGAGAATATGAAGATAGCGGCCATACCGGATTTATAATACAGGAATATATTCCTTCAAACAACCGGTCGTTGAGAGTTGTCGTGATCGGCCAAACGGTTATTTCTTACTGGAGGGTTCAAAACAACGCTCGGAACTTTTGCTCAAATCTTACCAGAGGAGCGGTTATCGACAGCCATACTGATCCTGACTTGCAGGCGTTGGCGGTTACATGGGTAAAGGCTTTTTGTTCCCGGACCGGGATCAACTTGGCAGGGTTTGATCTGCTTTTTTCATCCGAGATAAAAAACAGAACACCGCTTTTTCTTGAAATAAACTATTATTTCGGTCGAAGGGGTTTGGGTGGGTCCGAAAGATTTTATGAAATATTAATTGCGGAAATCGAGAAATGGATTGACAGTATCGGTCTAAAATCGGACCGAAATTCTTGAATATGGAACCCTATGCGATAGACCTGGATGAAGAGGATATAAAACGGGAGAGACGCAAGGCAAGGGAACTCCGCAGTTCTCAGTGGTGGAAACGACGCTGTGCTAAGGGCGTCTGCCATTACTGCCGGCGCCCTACACCACCCAAAGAACTTACCATGGATCATATTGTTCCAATTGCCCGCGGCGGTCGAAGCACAAAAGGAAACGTTGTTGCCGCCTGCAAGGAATGCAACAATGCCAAAAAGCAGCTTCTTCCCATGGAATGGGAACAATATTTAAAAGACTTTCGCCCGTATTTTTCATGAAGAATTTATCCGATTTTCATAGTTTTAAAAATAATTAAAAACAGGGGATTAAACATTATATGCGAATTGTCACCAGACCGGATTTTGACGGCGTTGTATGCGCTGCTCTTCTTTATGAAGCGGAAAATGTAAAAGTACCAGTAAAATGGGTAGAACCAAATGACATGCAAAAAGGGCTGGTTGATGTTCATGAGGGAGATATCATTGCAAACCTACCCTATGACGAACGTTGTTCGCTGTGGTTTGATCATCATCATACAAACAAAACAGACAAACCGTTTAACGGCGCTTTTAAGATTGCACCGTCAGCGGCAGGCATTATTTTTGAATATTATAAGGATAAATTTAAGTATGATTACAGCGAATTAATCAAAAATACAGATAAAATTGATTCTGCCAATTTATCTTTGGATGAGGTGCTGCATCCTGAAAAGTACGATTATGTCTTGCTTTCCATGACGATTTTGGGCTGTGATGAATATGACGAACTTTATTGGAACAGACTTGTTGATCTGCTCAGAGAACTTGAAATTTATAAGGTTCTTGAAGATCCGGAAGTAAAAGCACGATGTAATTCTGTTGTTAAGAGGAATAAGAAATACAAAAAGATTTTACAAGAAAATACCAAAATAATAAAACACTTATCGATTACAGATTTTCGCTCATTCGAGAAGATACCCACCGGAAATCGTTTCCTGGTCTATTCGATGTTTCCCGAGACGATTGTAAGTGCTAAGATACGTTATGATAATGACGATAAAGAAAAAGTTGCCATCAGTGTAGGGCATAATATTTTTAATCAAAATTGTAATGTGAATGTCGGACTGATGCTTTCAAGGTTTGAAGGCGGTGGGCACCGCGGGGCGGGTTCATGTCGATTTCATGTAAGCAAAGCCAAAGATTATATTCCCAAAATATTCGATATTTTGTTAAAGAATGAAGACAATGAAGACTGACGGTTCGTCAGCCTATGAACTGATCAACAAAAAAATATAATAGCTAAAAGACACCACGCTTATCATTCAACGATCCAGACCGTGCAGTTTCGTGCGTGGTTGACAATTTTCCTGGAGATACTGCCAAAGAGGAACTCTTCACTGCGTGAAAGTTCCTGTCGGTCAACCACAATGGTGCTCGATTTCGTCTTGTCTTGTTCTGCCAAAATACACTCCGACAGGGATGGACAGTATCGAAGGATAGATCTCACCGATATATCATCCGGCTCAAAACCTTCACGTATCAATATTTAACGATAGTCCTCCAAAATGACGCCAACTTTCACCTGGCAATTGCTGAGCCAGTTTTCTTTTTCAGCGGATGTGGGAAAATAATCTTCTTCCGGTTGACTGATGATATGCAGGATTAAGATCTTGAAGCCTTTTAGACCTGCCAGGAGATGGCTCACGTAGGAGACCGCCCGTCGGGCGTTTTCTGAATCGTCCACAGCAATCAGGATATTTTTATTAAAAGTCTTTTCACTCTGGATTATGTATCGGCTTCTTTAATGATAAGTTTGCTTGTAACTACTCAATAAGTTCCGGGTTGCTAATTTTAGTTTGATTCTCAGTTGTT
>CAZKDT010000108.1:0-8571 GCA_964551515.1 uncultured Desulfobacteraceae bacterium
AGTAGTTGAGTTAGTAAAAATTCCAAATAACAAATTCCAAATAACAAATAAATTTCAATGACCGAAATTCAAAATCCCAAACAAAAAAACAATTGCTTTGAATCTGTTTGGAATTTGGAGTTTGAGATTTATTTGGAATTTGGTACTTGGAATTTGTGATTTCAAAAAATCAGTGAACGGTTACTAACAAATGAATGCTATGAGGATAGGACTTATTGCGGGAGGCGGTCAGTTCCCCATCATTTTTTCAAAAGTGGCAAAATCCAAAGGGTTTGTCATTCATGCGGTTGCTTATAATAATGAGACGGATCCCAGTCTGAAAGAACATGTTGATTCTATTGAATGGATTCATCTCGGGCAGATCAAGCGTATTATAAAATTTTTTAAAAAGAACGCGGTAAACCAGGCGGTTATGATGGGGGCGATAACAAAGACGAGAATGTTTTCGGATGTAAGGCCCGACATCAAAGCCATTTCCCTTATTGCCGGTATGTGTCATACCCATGATGACGGGTTGTTAAGGGGTTTTGTCGCACTTCTCGAAAAAGAGGGTATTGAAATAAAATCCTCAACATTTCTGCTGCCGGATCTTCTGGCGCAAAAAGGTTGCTGGACAAAACGGAAGCCGAACCGGTCTGAGAAGAATGATATCAAACTTGGCTGGAAACTGGCCAAGGAGATCGGTCGCCTTGATATTGGTCAGTGTGTGGTGGTGGGAGGCGGATCTGTTCTGGCTGTGGAGGCTATTGATGGAACTGATGCTACCATACTGCGGGGCGGAAGGCTTGGCAAAGGGACTGCTGTGGTTGTCAAAGTCTGCAAACCCGAACAGGATATACGATTTGACATTCCTGCAATCGGTGTTGGAACAATTAAGACCATGCATGAAGCAGGAGCAAGGGTGCTTGTTGTTGAAGCCGGAAAGGCTATTGTTTTTGACCGGAAAGAGATGATTCACATGGCGGACGATTATGGCATTGCCGTGGTTGCTATGGAAAAGTAAAATTATGAAGAAATTGCGTGTGGGTGTTGTGGGTGCTGGTTATCTCGGGAGATTTCATGCTGAAAAATATGCCAGAATGGATGATGTTGAACTTGTCGGTGTTGTCGATATCGATAAATCTCATGCCGAGGATGTTGCCGGAAAGTTTAAAACAAAGGCATATTCACACCATCAATACCTTTTTGGAAAAGTTGATGCTGTTAGTGTTGTTGTTCCTACCCCGGCCCATTTTTCTGTTGCTAAGGATTTTTTGGAAAACAATATTGATGTTCTGATAGAAAAGCCCATGTCAGAAACAACTGAACAGGCCGACGATCTCATTAGTTTTGCAAAGGATAGGAGTCTTATTATCCAGGTTGGGCATCTTGAACGATTTAATCCGGCGGTTGTGGCCTTGCAGGATATTATTAAAAAGCCTATGTTCATTGAGTCGCATCGATTGAGTATTTACAAGGACCGGTGTACGGATGTGAGTGTTGTACTAGATCTTATGATTCATGACATTGATATTATACTTAGTTTTGTCAGGTCTGAAATCGTCAATATCCATGCGGCAGGCATTCCTGTAATTTCCGGACATGTTGATATTGCAAATGCGCGTCTTGAGTTTAAAAGCGGGTGTATAGCCAATGTTACAGCCAGTCGAATATCGACCAAAAATGAAAGAAAGATCAGACTGTTTCAAAAAGATGCCTATATATCCGTTGATTTTGCAAATCAGGGGATTACCGTTATTCAGCGGAACAATGAACTTGAAGGTGGCCTTATACCCGGCATGGATATCAAACAGATTAGTTTTGCAAGGGGTGATGCGTTGGAAGATGAGTTGAAATCGTTTGTAAAAGCGGTATTAAAACGCGAAGCTCCGGAGGTCACAGGTCAGATGGGACGTGATGCCCTAAAGATCGCTTTGAGCATTATGAAGCAGATCCGCGATACCAACAACCGTTTTTTGGGATAGCAGTTGTATGGAACCGCTTTCGGAAAAAAAATGTGTTATGATCATTGCCGGTGAAGCTTCAGGTGATCTTCACGGGTCACGACTTGCAACCGCTATGCGTGAAAGAAAAAAGACGCTGTTTTTCTGCGGCATTGGCGGACAGGCCCTTAAAGCGTCGGGGGTTAGAGTTTTAGTTGATGCTTCAGAACTTTCGGTTGTGGGGATAACCGAAGCCTTTTCCAAGATACCCAAACTGCTTAAAGGGATGGCTGTTGCTAAAAAGGTTCTTAAAAAACTACTTCCCGATCTTCTGATACTAATAGATTTTCCCGATTTTAATCTTAATGTGGCAGGTTTCGCCAAAAAGCTTGGAATACCGGTGTTATATTATATCAGCCCACAGATTTGGGCATGGAGACCCGGGCGTGTAAAAAAGATCGGTAAACTTGTGGATCATCTGGCGGTTATCCTGCCTTTTGAAGAGGACTTTTACAAAAAACATAAAATTCCGGTTACATTTGTGGGGCATCCTTTACTTGATACAAACCTTGATTATGAAAAAAAGGTTTTTCAAAAGCCTGAGAATGATATTTCTATCATAGGTCTTTTCCCAGGATCCCGCGATCAGGAAATTACACGGCACCTTCCCATAATGCTCGGTGCTGCGCAAATTTTACTTAAAAGGATTAAAAACGTAAAATTCATTGTTTCACTAGCGCCTGATGTGAAAAGAAAAATCGTGGAAGAAATCGTTAACAAACACAAGGGGGGTGTCGATCTTGAAATTGTATCCGGACATGTAAGAAAAATCTTTGAAAAAAGCAGAGTTGTTATTGCCGTATCAGGCACGGTTACCCTTGAATCCGCAATTTCCGGGACACCTATGGTAATTATTTACAAAGTGTCTCCCATAAGTTACTGGCTTGGAAGGGCAATGATACAGGTCAAACATATCGGTTTAGTAAACCTCATTGCCGGTAAAAAGATTGTTCCCGAATTGCTTCAGGACCAAGCATCTCCTGCCAGGATAGCAAATACGGTCTTTAATATGTTAAGTGATGCTCCCGGCCTCGAAAGATTAAGACTCGAACTGCTGAAAATAAGAGACACACTTGGCGGCCCGGGTGCTTCCGAACGCGTTGCCGATATAGCAGTTGGAATGTTGTATGACGCATGATAAGGATGTATCCTAACCTTGAATAAACAACATGGCTCTTTACCCTTGGCGCCTTGGCTCTGAAGCCCTCCGACTTTTGCAATGTTAGGATGTAAATGGACATTTCTGATGCCAGCCTCCGGCTCGTAGATCCTATGGCTCGGAGAGATGCTGGTCACTTGATTCTGGAAGTGGGCAAAAGAGGGCGTTTAGCAACAGTCTCGCGTCGTGATGTTTTTTACGCAATGCTTATGCCCAAAAAATAGCGTAATTTAACAAAATGTCGAAATCTGTAGTTTAAATACCATGAAAAAATTATACAAACCGAACATCAAAGACAGACATAGACATTTGCTGTTGCTTATAACAGATCAATGGCCCAGGCTATTTTTGGCGATGATATGCATGCTGGTAATGTCTGGTGCAAGGTCGGCGATTCCTTTTTTAATAAAACCGGTTGTCGATGATATTTTTATAAATAAAGATGTCGGGATGCTTAGGCTGATTCCCTTGGCAGTAATAACTATTTTTTTAATGCTCGGTTTCGCCATATTTTGCCAGGAATACCTTATGAATTATGTGGGACAGAATATCATCAGGCGCCTCAGAAACCTTCTTTATGATCGCATCCAGGATCTTCCCATTTCGTTTTTTCAAAGAGAAAAAACGGGAGTTTTGATGTCGCGGGTTACAAATGATGTGAACATTATTAAAAATATGGTTTCTTCCGCAGTTACGGGATCTTTAAGAGATTTTTTTGCCGTTATAGGATTGACATTTGTTATCTTTTACCGGGATTGGAAGATGGCCTTGATTGCAATTGTCATCTTACCCCTTGCCTTCTTTCCCATTGTTGTGCTGGGAAGAAAAGTGCGCAAGATCACTACCCATACGCAGGAGGCCATGGGAGGCCTTACGTCTATTTTGCATGAAACTTTTGCCGGGAATAAAATTATTAAGGCATTTGGAATGGAATCGTATGAAAAAGAACGATTCTTTAAAAAAACGCTTGAACTTTTCAAGCTTGAGCTAAAGGGCGTTCGATTCAAAGCCTTGGCTTCACCGGTCATGGAATTTTTAGGCGGATTGGGTGTGGCTATTGTTATATGGTACGGCGGTTACAAAGTGATATCCGGAACCTCCACAGCTGGAACTTTTTTTTCTTTTATGGCCGCAGTCATGATGCTTTACTCGCCTGTAAAGAGATTAAGCAAGTTGAATAATATTATACAGCAAGGTCTTGCCGGTGCGGACCGGGTTTTTGATATCTTGGAGACGGAGTCTGATATTCAAGAGTTGCCAAATCCTGTTAGTTTTAAACGTGGTCCTCACCACGTTAGTTTCAAAAATGTATATTTCAAATATGATGACATAATGGTTTTGAAAAACATTAGTCTGGATGTCAGGCCCGGGGAAATTCTTGCGTTCGTTGGAATGAGTGGCGGAGGAAAAACTTCTCTAGTTAACCTTATTCCCAGATTTTATGATGTAAGCAAGGGAGTTATTCTCATTAATGACATTGATATTAGAGAGGCCTCCATATCTTCACTCAGGGACCAGATTGCCATTGTTACTCAGGAACCCATACTTTTTAATGATACGGTTCGGAACAATATTGCTTACGGAAATCAAAGTGCGTCTGAAGATGATATAGAAAATGCTGCTCAGTCAGCTTATGCGTATGAATTTATACACAATTTTTCAGACGGCTTTGATACAAATATTGGAGAACTTGGCGGACGGTTATCCGGAGGGGAGAAACAGAGAATCTGTATCGCTCGAGCGCTATTAAAGGATGCTCCCATTTTAATACTGGATGAGGCCACGTCTTCATTGGATGCAGAATCGGAAACGCTGGTTCAGAAGGCTCTGGAAAACTTGATGAAGGGACGAACAACTTTTGTTATTGCACACAGGCTTTCAACTGTTGCTTATGCCGACCGGATAGCCGTTATTGTTGACGGCCGAATCGTAGAAGAGGGAAAACATGAAGAACTGATCTCTCGAAAAGGAGAGTATTTCAAACTTTACCAAATGCAATTCAATAATACCAGTTCAAAACAAGCTCCGGAAGAATTCACCGTCATAAAACATGCCGGCAAGTCTTTTTCGATATAATTTGATGGATTGGGTTAAATTAAAACAAATATCCGTGGCAAACCTCCGCTCCTTGATATGATGGGGTATTGAGTCATAATCGCAAACAAGCTTCCCTGAAACTTTTATGAAAATTAGTTTCATTATATATAGATATGTATTCAAAGAGATGATTTCTCCTTTTGTCATCAATCTAATATTTTTTACTTTTGTCTTTCTGATGGTAGAAATGCTTAAAGTTGTAAACATGGTTGTAAATTACAATGTCGGTGTGTTTACTGTCCTTATAATGCTTGCTTATTTTACGCCGTATTTTCTTACTTATATAATACCCATGTCAATCATGATTGCGGTTCTTCTCACGTTCCTTCGATTGTCCGGAGATAATGAGATTATTGCACTAAAAACCAGCGGCATAAGCATTTATGAGTTGCTTCCACCCGTAATGTTGTTTTGTTTATTAGGGTGTTTGCTCACGCTTTTTATGACAATATATGCAATGCCGTGGGGAAGACTATCCTTTAAGAAACTGACATACAAGGTTGTTTCATCCAATCTGGAAATTGGATTTAAGGAAAGAACATTTAATGACAGTTTCGAAGACGTGGTGCTTTACGTAAATAAAATAGATCCTAACGCTAAAGAACTTCATGATATTTTCATTGAAGACAAAAGAACTCAAAATATTATTAGCACTGTGGTGGCACCGAAGGGAAAACTATTCAGTGAACCCGACAAGTACGTTTATCATTTGTTGCTTTACAACGGCGTTATATATCAAGTTGACGTTAAAAACAGATCGACAAATTACATTAATTTTGAGACCTACGAGGTTCGGCTGGATATTAAACAGGAGGCTTCGAGATTGGAACAAGGTATGAAACACAGAAAGGAGATGAGTCTTGTTGAATTGTGGAATTATTTGAGCAATAGTACCCGGAGAGATAATGAATATTATAATACACTGATGGAGTTGCACAAGAAATTTTCAATTCCAATTGCATGTTTTGCCCTCGGGCTTCTGGCGGTTCCGTTAGGTATACAATCCGGGTACACAAAAAAATCATTTGGCCTGGTGCTGGGTATGGTTTTCTTTTTGATTTATTACTTGTTGTTAACTGCAGGATTGGTTTTTGGCGAAACAGGTGCCTGCCCTCCGGTTATCGGAATGTGGTTTCCAAATATTGTGATGGGTGCTTTAGGACTGTATCTTCTGATTAAAACAGCCAATGAGCGTCAATTCAGGATCGGTCCTATTGCGAATCTGTTAAAAGGGATTAAGTCCCGCTTGTGCAGACGGTGAGGGGCTTAGGTTTTTAGGCCGGATTTTCGAATTGTTGATATGATGTCCTTAATCGAAAAATATCTGACCAAGGAGATAGTTAAATACTTTGGTATTGTTCTATTAACGGTGGTTGGTATATATTTAGCGGTCGATTTTTTTCAAAGGATAGATAATTTTTTAGAAGCAGGCCTTCCTTTTTTAAAAATTGTAAGCTTTTATCAGTTTAAGATACCGTTGATAATTGTACAAATAGCGCCGGTTTGCATTCTTCTGTCGGTTAGTATTTTTTTTGGTCTGATGAACAAGAACAATGAGATCATCGCTTTAAAAAGCAGCGGTGTAAGTATCTTCTACCTTTTAAGGCCGGTTGTAATGATAGGTCTATTGTTAAGCACCCTCATTTTTCTATTATCAGAGTTGGTTGTGCCGATTACCATAAGCAAGGCCAACAGAATCTGGAATGTGGAGGTTAAGAAAAAATCTGCCATTATATCTAAAGGGAAGAATATATGGATCAAGGGTAACCGTGTGATATGCCATATTACATATTATAATTCTGAAAAAACTACTATTTTAGGGGTTACCCTTAATTTCTTTGATAATGATTTCAAGTTAACCCGGCGGGTTGATGCTAAAAGGGGAGTCTTCAAAAACGGAAAATGGATTTTTTATGAAATTATTGAGCAAAAGCTTGATAAAGCAAGTAACAATTACCGTGTTACATTTTATGAAGAGCGGGAGGAACCGTTCCATTTTTTGCCCGAGGATATAAAGAGAGTAATCAAAAAGTCGGAGGAAATGAGTTTCTTGGAACTGCTTGCATATATTAAAAATATTGAAAACGAAGGGTATGATGCTTCTGTTTATAAAGTAGATCTCTATGCCAAGCTGGCATTTCCTTTTGCCAGTTTAATCATGTGTCTGGTGGGAGCAGGTATTTCAAGTAGAAGTAAATTAAAGGAAAGTCTATCTGCTATTATATTCTATGGTATTTGTATAGCATTTTTTTATTGGATATTTTATAGTTTTTGCCTTTCACTTGGATATGGAGAAATGCTTCCTCCTTTCATGGCGACTTGGGCCGCAAACGTTATTTTTTTCTGTTTTGGAGTGCTTGTTTTACTGAAATGATAAACTTAGAATCTCTAAAACTCTCCAGTCTGCCCGAAAACCATTGTGGAATTCTAAGGCATTCATCCAACACAAGACCTGTTATCTGGACAATAGAAGAGAACGGTGTAAGGGTCGTTTTAAAAGATTTCAGCAACAGCAAGTTCTTTTACCGAAACATAATCGGTCGATTTCTCATATGGCGTGAACACAAGGCTTATAAAAAACTACAGGGTTTTATAGGTGTTCCGGTTTGCTATGGGGTTATTGATGGGCTTGCCCTGGCACTTGAAGAAATACCCAGCCAACCGTTGGAAAAGCATAATAAGAATATTAAGTTATCAAGAACTTTTTTTGATGATCTAAAAAACATCGTTGACAGTTTTCACAGAGTGGGTCTTGCTCATAGTGATTTAAAAAATGGAGCCAATGTCTTGGTGGGAGATGATGGCAGACCTTACATTGTTGACTGGAGCGCTTCCATATCCCAAAAGGAATTCAGATTTTTTCCGCTGAATCGTATCTATCTGAGATTTGTTTTGGATGATTACTTTGCTATTATCAAATTGAAAATGAGGTATGCGCCTGAAACCTTGACCCTGGAAGAAAGAAGACAGTATGCACAGCGGAGCCATATGGAAAAAGGTATTAGGGCTGTCAGAGATAGACTGCGCAAAGTTTTTAAAAAAATTGTATGAGAATTGCATTTCGAATTCCATTACTCCATCACTCCGAGGATGGGTGTAAATCAAGACTGTTGTTTGCCGAGATTGCCATGGCTATTTGGTTTCAGGTGTCGGGAAGTTTGTTCAGTTTTTTATAGACTTCAAGATTCTCCACGTCCATATAATTGCTATGGGTCACCTTGTTTTCCCCTTAATCCTGAAACCTGACACCTGACATTTAAAAAAAGTTTCGGAGCCACGGTTTGTCAATGTGCAAGGATAAGCGTTTACCAACGGTCTTAATTTACATCCTCC
>CAZKDT010000109.1:0-8523 GCA_964551515.1 uncultured Desulfobacteraceae bacterium
ATGGTTCGACGATCGATTTAAGACGAAACAGTTCCTTCTCATTATAGCCGGCCACGGAGCCACGGAAAAACTCCGGCCGCAGCACATCTCTTGATACGAATTTTTGAAGGGCGTAGAGATGGGCGCCTTTGATGATCCGAGCAATTTTTTCTATAATCCGGTCGTTTACTATCGGCCTTATGCATGTTGTCCTGAATTCGTAATCCTTTCCCGACGCCATAATCAATTGAATGCCTGACAGGATCTCCCGTGCCTCAAAATTCCTTTTGATAAAGACGCTGTATAGTTCAGGTGCTGTCTTTATGTCCATGGCGATATAGTCCACCAGTCCCTCCCGTATAAGAAGATCAAGGACCTGGGGCCGGCTTCCGTTTGTATCCAGCTTGATGGGATATCCCATCTGTTTGATCCTCTCGCAAAATGGAATGAGGCCATTGGAAAGAGTTGGCTCACCTCCCGATATAACAACGCCCTCTAATAAATCACGCCGCTTATGAAGAAAGTCCATGATCGCCCTTTCTTTAATTACCACCCTCTTCTCAGCCCGAAACGGATCAACCAGTGAGGGGTTGTGGCAATAGGGACAGTCAAAATTGCAGCCGGATACAAAGATGACACAACTGATCTTTCCCGGATAATCAATAAAGGAATTTTTCTGTATGCCGCCTAAGATCATCATAGTTCCTTTAAGGGTCGAAGCATGCCCCTTAAGCCACCTTAAAGCTCTTTCGCAGGCTAAATTCAGCCTGTTTTCCGGGATTCCACTGCTTGACAGGCCTCAGATAGCCAACCACCCTGGAGTAAACTTCAGTTTCTGAATTGCAGGTCGGACACTTTTCCTGACCTCCTCTAAGATAGCCGTGTGACGGGCATACGCTGAAGGTGGGAGAGAGGGTAAAATAGGGAAGTCTGAAATTGGTGGCAACCTTTTTGATCAGGCTCTTTATGACCTCTATGTCGCCAACCTGTTCACTCAAATAAATATGCTGAACTGTCCCGCCAGTGTACTTGCCCTGCAGTTCGTCCTGGAGGTCGAGGGTTTCAAAGATGTCATCCGTGTAATTAACCGGAAGCTGAGTTGAGTTGGTGTAAAAAGGGCCTGCCCCCTTTTCATATTCTTCTTCATTTGCGCATAAAATGTCAGGGTACTTTCTTTTGTCAATCATGGCCAATCGATAACTGGTCCCCTCGGCAGGCGTGGCTTCTAAATTGAACATATCTCCTGTCTCTTCCTGAAACTCTTTAAGCATATCTCGGGTGAAATCCATAACCTTTAAAGAGAAACGACGCCCCCCTCTACTTCCAATATCTTTGCCAAGAAAATTGAGACAGGCCTCGTTCATACCGATAATCCCGATAGTGGCGAAGTGGTTTTTCCAGTACAACCCTGTCCCCTCCTTGACCTCCCTGAGATAGAATCTTGAATAAGGATAGAGATTCTGCCCAGTAAACTTCTCAAGGATCTTCCTCTTTATTAAAAGACTTTCCTTTGCCAAAAGGAGAAGCCCGCTAAGGCGCGTCAAGAAATCATCTTCTTTCTCGGCAAAGTAGCCGATGCGCGGCATATTAATGGTAACCACTCCTATGGACCCGGTAAGAGGATTGGCGCCGAAAAGACCTCCTCCACGTTTTAAGAGTTCTCTGTTGTCAAGTCGCAATCTACAGCACATGGAACGAGCGTCCTCAGGCGACATATCGGAATTGACGAAATTGGAGAAATAGGGGATACCATACTTGCCGGTCATCTTCCACATCATGTCCAGGTTTGGATTTTCCCAGTCGAAATTGGTGGTAATGTTGTATGTGGGAATAGGAAAGGTGAAGACCCTGCCCCGTGCATCGCCTTCCATCATGACCTTGGCAAAGGCACTGTTGATCATATCCATCTCGGGCTGAAAGTCGGCATAGGTCTCCCGCTGTTCCTTGCCTTCAACGATAACAGGTTGGTCCTTGAGAGTGGGGGGCACATGGAGATCCATGGTGATATTGGTAAACGGGGTCTGGAATCCCACACGGGTGGGAATATTGACATTAAATACAAACTCCTGAAGCGCCTGTTTCACCTGGCGATAATCCAGTCCGTCATAACGCACAAAAGGAGCAAGGAGGGTGTCAAAACTGGAAATAGCCTGTGCGCCGGCCGCTTCGCCCTGCAATGTATAGAAAAAATTGACGATCTGGCCCAGGGCCGATCGGAGATGTCTCGCTGGAGCACTTTCCACTTTTCCTTCAACCCCCTTGAAACCATGCTTAAGTAAATCTTTCAGGTCCCATCCAACACAATAGATCGAAAGGAGGCTCAGGTCGTGCAGATGAAAATCGCCATTCTTATGTGCCGCTCTGATTTCCGGGGGATAGATCCTGTGGAGCCAATATTCCGATGTAATTTCCGAGGATATAAAATTGTTAAGTCCCTGAAGCGAATAACACATGTTACTATTTTCTTTAACCTTCCAGTCCAGGTTATCCACATAGTGTTCCACCAGATCACAGCCTGCTTTAGTGGCGATCCTTCTGATCTGGGCGTGCTGTTCCCTGTAGAGTATGTAGGCCTTGGCGGTCTTACGAAAAGGAGAATCAAGCAGAACCCGTTCAACGACATCCTGTATCTCTTCAACCTCTGGTATACCGTCGGGCTGGAGTTCATGAGCAAGGGTCAGCACCTTAAGGGTTAGCTTCCTTGCCCACTTCTCCCCAAACTCCCCGGTTGCTTTTCCTGCCCTGGCAATTGCCGATGTAATTTTTGAAGAATCAAACCCAACGATCCTTCCGTCACGCTTTTTGATATTTGCAAACAACTATGACACCTCCGCAGGTCTATATTTTCGGGTTTTTGTACTTTAACGGTTGATTCTTGCTAAAAAAATCGGGTGCTTTGCACCCGGTTGCAAGTTCAACGTTGAAAGCGCTGACGTACCTTTGCCTTTGTCCGTTGTGGGACAAATTCAAGCCATTGCGCTCATAGCGCGGAATGGTAGTTGACTAATTCAATGCTATAAAAGGTAATATAAATCCTTCCCCGGTTAATACCAATTTACCTGAATTATTAAATATTGCCATTTTTACAACAATATGCATGATACCGGTACTAAGAAGCCTCAGCCAGATATGGTGGAGTTGATAAGGCATGATTTCAGGCGTAATGATCCTCACAGCGTCAAATTCAGAGAGTCTGTTTCTGAAATCAGTCTCATCATCCTGATTCCATTCTTCAGACGCATCATGGGCAACACATACAATGATTCCTTTTTTCATCCGATTGACATCCTTGCCACATTCCTAATCATTCGGTATTCAATTCCATCGAACTTAATGTAAGGGTCAAGGAGGGGCGCTCACATACGGCCGGGAGATAACGGCCAAAAACAACTTCTGCCTTTAAATGCCTCTCCTTTTCCCTTTGCGGGCTTCATCTCTGCCAGTATTCAGAGAATAAAAAAAGCCCTTCAAACTATTAAAGTTTGAAGGGCTGCACCCAGTTTGCTTGACCCTCTTCGTGGACCCATCTCCCTGTCCAAAGCAGAGAGTCGGCCTATGTGTTAAGGCAGGTCTTCTGACTCCCCCGCCCTTTCAGCAGCCTTCCCATCCCGCTTGTACGGAACAGTGGCACATTGTTGCTGAACGGGTTCCCTTATCTTTCGAAAAGGGCGGGGTTACAGCGGCGGGACCGCTCCCGATTTTCACGGGATTCCCTATTAAGCCCAAATGGCACCTTAAAAAATTATCTATCTAATCCGGATTTGAATGTCAAGATTTTTTTATCCTAAGGCGTTCTATTTCGAAGAGAGATTCGGATGGAATCTGCTATTTCAAAAAATGGCAGAATCAAATTGTGTCACCGTTTTAAAAGGTACAGGCCAGAGCATCCTGCACGTTGGGCAGAAATCGTGCCAATCGCTCCCCGGTTTCCCGGGGTTATGTGATCGGTTCATAATTAATGAACTCTTAAAAGTCCGATTTCAGATCTCGTAACATGATAGAAAAACAGGTCTTTTTTTTGGACATTATCGGGCGTGGTGAAGCCTTCTCGAAGCATAGGTTTCAGGTGTCAGGCTGGCTCTCGCTTTTTCACTACTGACACCTGAGGTCCAGTGTCCAATTTTCATGCAATCCCCCGAAAATTAAGGGGTTACGATTATTTTTCCAAGCTGAATGACGAGGTCTGGATTTAGGCGGTCTCGTAAAAAGTTCAAATTCAAGGCGTGCAAATTTTGTATCATCGGCTATCCGCCGGTCCCGTGGGGAGCGTACTTTTCGTACGTTGAATGATTACGAAATGCAGCACAACGCAGAATTTGGACTTTTTACGAGACCGTCATAATTGTCTTGACTTGCATGTTATATTTCATTAGAAATTAAATTTAGTTAAGGTGCTCTTACGAGACTAATAGGGAATCCCGTGAAAATCGGGAGCGGTCCCGCCGCTGTAATCGGGTACGAACTCTGCAATATACCACTGTTTCGCTTTAACGGGATGGGAAGGTGCAGGCAATAGATTGATCCGAGAGCCAGAAGACCTGCCTTGACATACGGTCATTACGTTGCGGCAAACAGCGGTTGTGGCATATAGAAGCGGCAAAGAAAACTGGGTGCAGCCCTTCAAATCGATTACGGTTTGAAGGGTTTTTTTATGGAGGTTATTTTATTAAAGGACTAATCATAGCAGGCACAATGAGCGGATGCGGGAAAACCACGGTTACCCTTGGTTTTATGGCATCTTTAGCCAAACGCGGTCTTAATGTGGCTCCGTTTAAGGTAGGGCCTGATTTTATT
The DNA here is from genome assembly GCA_964551515.1 of uncultured Desulfobacteraceae bacterium. GTDB lineage: Bacteria > Desulfobacterota > Desulfobacteria > Desulfobacterales > UBA11574 > S5133MH16. The sequence continues at coordinate 4,774 of CAZKDT010000109.1, forward strand.
GATCCCGGTCACCATACCCGTATCACCGGCGTGGCCAGCAGAAATCTGGACGGCTGGATGCTTTCAAGATCATATAATGTGAATAATTTTTTTAAGCACACCCAATCTGCCGATATTGCCATTGTTGAAGGGGTAATGGGCCTTTTTGACGGTTATGACGGCAAAAGTGAGGCCGGCTCTACCGCCCAACTGGCCAAATGGATCGGCCTTCCGGTTATCATAGTTGTTGATGCCAAAAGCATGGCACGGAGCGCTGCAGCCCTTGTTCAGGGGTTTGAACGGTTTGACCCTGATCTTACATATGCCGGTGTTCTCTTTAATAATATAGGCAGCAGCCGGCATCTGGATTATTTAAAGGAAGCTCTCAAAGATAATGTCATCATGCCCTGTCTGGGGGGCATTCTTCATAATAAAGAGATATTGATCCCTGAAAGGCACCTGGGTCTTGTCACTCAGCAGGATCATCCCTTTGCCGGAGAAAAAATCGATTTGTTTGCAAATATTATTGAAGACAGTCTGGATGTTGACGCCTTTTTGAATCTTCTCCCTGAGCTGGAAACGCCCGAAGAGAAACCAGAGTCTCAAAAGTATCCGGTAAGGCATAAAGTAAAAATCGGGCTGCCAATGGACAATGCATTTTGTTTTTATTATGCAGATAACCTCGACATACTGAAAGAACAGGGAGCGGAACTCGTTTGTTTCTCCCCCATTAACGACGCACATCTTCCGGATGATCTGGACGGATTATATCTGGGCGGCGGCTACCCCGAGCTTTTCGCAAAGCAGCTCTTTGAAAATTCAGGTTTGCGAAAACAGATTAAGGGAAAAAGCTTGCAAGGCATGCCCATTTATGGAGAATGCGGTGGATTCATGTACCTTTGCAGGGCAATACGCAACACCAAGGGAAACTTATTTCCAATGACCGGATGCTTTCCATTTGTTACATCCATGTTTGCCCGCTTAAAATCATTAGGATATCGAGAAATAACCTTTACAAAAGATACGGTTATCGGAAAAATGGGCCAAACGGTCAGAGGACATGAATTTCACTATTCGGAATTAACAGAATGTTCTGGAAATGTAGAGACGGTTTATCAGGTATCGCCCAGAAAAGGAATCAAAATAACGAAAGAAGGATATATGGTGAACCACACCCTGGGAAGTTATAATCATCTTCATTTCGGCAGTTGTCCGGAAGTAGGCAAACAATTTGTAGAATCATGTCTGAACTATAAACAAGAAAGAAAATAAACGTCATGAAACCTCAAGAAATCGAAACCTTAAGTTTTAAAATCATTGATCAAGAGGCAGGCCCGCATAATTTTTCTTCTGATGAATGGAGGATTGTGCAAAGGATGATCCATACCTCTGCCGATTTTGAATATATAAAAAATATTCGATTCCACCCCAAAGCGATCACAGCAGGAGTAAACGCCATCCGGCGGGGAAAAACTATCGTCACGGATACGAATATGGCAAAGGCCGGTATTCGCAAGCAAGATGCCCAGAGCTTCGGCAGCAGCATAAAATGTTATATCAATGACCCGGAAGTAATAAAGATTTCGTTAAAGACAGGAAAAACAAGGGCGGAAGTGGCTGTCGATGCCGCCCTTCCCGAGATTACAGACGGTATTTATGTTATCGGCAACGCGCCGACAGCGCTTTTACGCCTCATTAAACTGGTAAAGGAGAATAAAGCCAGACCCGCTCTAATTATCGGGCTTTCTGTGGGATTTGTAAATGCAGCGGAATCAAAGGCGGCGCTGATTGATATGGATTATCCATATATTTCCAACGCGAGTCGAAAGGGGGGATCAAACATTGCGGCAAGCGTGGTAAATGCTTTAGGAAAAATGGCTGTAACCGTTTAGATTTTTAAGATAACAAACATGGCACAAGGTGATGAACGAAGAACCTATGAAAAATAAAGAAGGGATTTTATACGGCCTGGGTGTCGGACCAGGTGATCCGGAATTAATCACCCTAAAGGCCGCACGAGTATTAAATAGTGTGGATATTGTTTTTGCGGCAGCCTCCACAAAAAACACTTACAGCCTGGCCATAAGCATTGCAAAACCGCACATCCCGAATCTAACCCCCATAAGAATGCTTCGGTTTCCCATGACAAGAGATAGGAAGGAAACGCAAAAAGCATGGAAGGATCATGCATTGACAATTATTAAGGAACTGGAACAGGGGTATAATGTAGCTTTTATAACCCTGGGTGACCCCATGACCTATTCAACCTATGGTTACATCTTAAAGACCATCCAGACCCTGGCGCCACACCAGCCTGTTATCAGCATACCCGGCATAACCTCTTACCAGGCTTCAGCAGCCTGCTTGAATACCCCTCTTGTAGAGGGTGAAGAATCACTTTTAATTACTTCCGGCGCCAGGGGGGGAGAACGATTTAGACAGCTTTCCGTGAAGCCGGAAACCGTGGTTTTTCTGAAAGCATACCGTAATGTAAAAGACATAACCTCCGCTCTTGATGACGCCAATCGCCTTGGACACAGTGTAGGAATCACAAATTGCGGGCTTCCGGAGCAAGAAATCATAAGAAACATCAGGGAACTTGATAACAGACCGCCGGAATATTGGACAATTATAATAGCCAGGCAGAAAAAAGAAAATGGCACATATGAAGTCTAAAGCCAAATATAAAGCGCTGGTCCTCTCTTTCGGCATATCTGCTGCCATACTCATCTTTGGAATATTTATAGTTGATGATCTTAGCAGTCAGAAAGTTTTTTCCAGGCTTTTATGGCCCCTTGCTCGTCTGATGCTCTTCATCGGAGTGGGACTTGTAGCGGGCCAGGTCATCGAGGCTTCGGGATGGACAAAATTCTTGGCCGCACTGGCCGGACCATTTTTCAGATTCGGCAACCTTGGCAACCGGTGCAGCGCAGCGTTTACCACGGCTTTTGTTTCAGGCGTTACCGCCAATGCCATGCTGCTCGATTTTTATAAGGACGATAAAATTTCCCGCCGGCAACTTTTTTTGGCAAATTTCGTCAATCAACTGCCCGCATATTTTCTTCACCTTCCCACCACCCTTTTTATTGTGATTCCCCTTACCGGCCGGGCAGGCGGCCTCTATTTTTTGATTACATTTTTAGCAACACTTTTAAGAACTTCTCTTTTTCTCATTTATGGCCATTTCCAGCCATTTTTAAAAAAACGGAATGACAGCGATAAAGTAAAAGAAACCTCTATTCCGGATAAGAATAAAGATAAGGGACTCTGGGAAAATATCAGAGAAAAGTTTCCCGGACGTATTACAAATATTGCCATATATGTTGTCCCTATTTATATATTTGTTTTCATATTAAACACCATGGGTCTTTTTACACTGGCACGCAAATGGCTTGCCGGATACGTGGTAACAACTTTTATGCCCATGGAAGCCCTCTCTGTGGTGATACTCGGTTTTGCTGCCGAGTTCACCTCGGGATTCGCAGCAGCCGGCGCATTGTTGGATGCCGGGGTTATCACAACCAAACAGACGGTTTTGGCTTTGCTTATCGGAAATATTGTTGCCTTTCCCATACGCGCTCTCAGGCATCAACTGCCAAGGTATATTGGAATTTTTTCCCCGAAAACGGGAACCCAGCTTTTGTTAATGGGTCAGAGCTTTCGGGTTATGAGCATTGTTATTGTTGGAATAATATACTATTATCTCGGATAAAATAAATGACGGTCTCGTAAAAAGTCCAACTTCTGCGTTGTGCTGCATTTCGCAATCAT
>CAZKDT010000110.1:0-8479 GCA_964551515.1 uncultured Desulfobacteraceae bacterium
AAGACGCCAAGAGCGCCAAGAAAAACTATTTTTAAGGGATCGTAACGACCGATCCCGTAAAGATGCTTGCACGCAGTGGGCACAGCTATCACCAGCGTCAACAAGACAAAACTATATCTGCAAATTCTAGCTGCCCCACAAGGCCGATTGTTTTCTCGGTTCGTTCGTTCCGAACCGGAAAAAAGAGAAAAATCTTAGCGACCTTGGCAACTTTGCGGTTCAACAAAAAAGCGCGGTTATTTTTCATAACCACGCCTTACTCCTTTTGCATCCTTGGCCCGCAAGTTTCTTTAGCAATACCGAAATTTAGGCAACAAATCATGTCATTCTATTATGCAATCATGGTAAGTAACAAAAAATTATGGTTTTATCTAATCTGAGCGTTTCAAATTTCGGAAGCGGTAATATTTTTAAAAAGCTAACATGTTACAAAAAAAATGGTGGGCCCACCTGGGATCGAACCAGGGACCGACCGGTTATGAGCCGGTGGCTCTGCCAACTGAGCTATGGGCCCCCGAGACAATACGGGAACAAATTATTTAACTTCAGAAAATTATTTTGTCAAGCTATGTTTGCTCTATATCCTCAATAAAACTTTTCAATTTTCGACTTCTGGTAGGATGTCTAAGTTTTCTCAGGGCCTTGGCTTCTATTTGCCTGATCCTTTCACGTGTTACTGCAAAATCCTGTCCCACCTCTTCTAAAGTATGGTCCGCCTTTTCACCAATACCGAACCGCATACGCAGCACCTTTTCCTCACGTGGGGTCAATGTTGCAAGAACCTTCCTCGTCTGTTCCGCAAGATTCAGATTTACAGCAGCATCGGAAGGTAACATGAACTTTTTATCTTCTATGAAATCACCGAGATGGCTATCTTCTTCCTCACCAATAGGCGTCTCCAGTGAGATAGGTTCTCTCGCAATCTTTAAAACCTTTCGCACTTTAAACAGGGGGATTTCCATTTTTTCCGCTATCTCTTCAGGAGTTGGTTCACGTCCAAGCTCTTGTACAAGGTATCTTGATGTGCGAATAAGTTTGTTTATTGTTTCAATCATATGGACGGGGATTCGGATTGTTCTTGCCTGATCAGCAATCGCCCTTGTTATGGCCTGTCTTATCCACCATGTGGCATATGTGCTGAATTTATAACCGCGACGATATTCGAATTTGTCAACGGCTTTCATAAGACCAACATTCCCTTCCTGAATCAAATCCAAAAACTGTAGGCCTCTGTTGGTATATTTTTTTGCAATACTGACCACTAAACGTAAATTGGCCTTGGTCAGCTCACTTTTTGCAAGTTTTGCTCTAAAGCGTCCTTCTTCAACACAGGACATAATTCTTTTTAAAGTCCTGTTTTTTGCCTTGATAGAATATTCCCTTAAAGCAATCTGATCCTGGATATTTTTAAGTTCTTCAAAGAGTATGGAAATTTCATCCTTAGACAAATCGCACCGGGAACTGATCCATTTGAAAAACCTACTCTTTGTTTTAATGCCGGAACGAAGTTCTGTGACGGATACATTAATTGTATCCGCACACATCAAAATCATTTTATTCATGGAATCAATCCATTCTATCTGATCTTTGATAAGTTTATCAATTTTATCTAAAACTCCTATTTCAAACCGCCAATCTTTAAGCAGAGAAAAAATCTTATTATTCCTGCGAGAGATACACCTTCTTATACGACGCTTTTCATAGGGATTCAGATCGGAAGAAAACAATTTTTCTCTGTATATTCTGTTTTCATCATCAATAGCTTTTATTGCATGTACGGTTTTTAAATAATTTTTAATCTGAAGCGCTTCCTCAACATGTCCGTCCCCTTCTTCAATCTCCCTTACATCTCTTAATACTCGTTTTGGGCGCAATTCGCCACTTTCTATTTTTCGTCCAAGTTCTAGAATGCATTCTACTCCTATGGTCGTATCTATCAGTGCTTTCAATATTTCCTGTTCACCTGCTTCTATCTTTTTTGCAATAGCAACCTCTCCTTCTCGACTCAAAAGGGTCACCAGGCCCATCTCTCGCAAATACATTTTAACAGGATCTGTCACAGTGCTATAATCGGATACGGAGGTATCAGTAACCTTGGCCTTTTTTACTTTGGCCGGCAATTTGTTCTTTTTTTCATCTATTATTTCAATATCATGAGCATCAAAAATAATAAGCGTTTCATCAATCTGTTCAGAAAGCAAATCATCTGGAAGTGTCTTATTAATTTCACCATAAGTTAAAAACCCTTGATGTTTACCTTTTGAAATCAACTTTTCCAGAGTCTTTTTGGGAATCTTTTTTGTTTTTTCCCGATTTTTAACAGATTTTTTTGCCATATAGTTCAGCCTCCTGCAGACTCCAATTGTTTCTTTTTTACTATTTCAACAGTGCCATTTTCTTTTTTTCAGTTAATAGAGCCATTTTTTGTCTTTGTTTTAATAATTTTGTTAGCAATTCAAGGTCGTTTTCCTTTTCGGCCGCCTTTATCTCTTCTAACAACTTCTTTTCATTTTTCTTTCGGATCGACTCAAACCGGGTGATAATGCCGATACATACTTCATAATCCCATATATCCTCTCCAATCGCCAGGGAAGCTATAATATTCCTTTGTTCTTTATCTTCAATTAAATTGATAATATCAGACACTTGTATTTCTGAATACTCTTTGTTATTTAAAAGCGCTTGTCCAATCGATTTTAAGGCAGTATTTTCAAAAAGATCGAGTATATTATGCTCTCTTATTTTGGATAAAATTTGCGGAAATTGAAGCATCATTGCTATAATCTGACGCTCCAGCCTGCCCCATTTGCCTTGAGGAGCTTTTTCTCGCGTCTTATCCGAAACGCTTGTTTTGTGCCGGCCAAGGTCAAAATCTGTGTTTGGCCAAGTTAGGCTTTTCGCTCTTTTTCTATTTCGTAGCGATATTTCCCTGATCTTTTCATGAACAGTAAACTCATCAATGTTTATACACTCAGCAAGTTCTTTGATATATAAAGATCTTCGTATGTTATCAGTAATAGATCCCAGAGTCTCTTTCATCTCTGAAATCACACGAATTTTTCCTTCAACGGAAAGCCCGTGCTTCTTCACGGCAGAATCCATGAGATAGGGGATAATACCCTTGGCTCTGGAAACGAGTTCCAGAAAAGATTCAACTCCGAACTCGAATAGATATGAGTCCGGATCATATCCATCAGGTAAAACAGTAATTTTAGCATTAATATATGCTTTGTCAAATACCTCTATGCTCCTCTGAGATGCTTTGATACCCGCATCGTCTGAATCAAATACAAGTATTACCCCGCCATCTTTTCCGACAAAACCTTTTAGAATCTGAACATGCTCAGCTGTGATGGATGTGCCTAAAGTTGCAACTGAATTCTGAAGACCATGCTGATGAAGCGCTAATAAATCAAAATATCCCTCTACTATGTATACACTTTCATTCTCCCTGCATTTCATTTTTGCCAAGTTCAAACCGTATAGAGAACGACTTTTGTTATATACCAGTGTTTCCGGAGAATTAATGTATTTCGGCATGGAATCATCCATTACCCGCCCGCCAAAACCTATCGGCTGCATGTTTAAATCAAAGATCGGGAATATTAAGCGGTCTCTGAAACGATCGTAAAAACCACTTTTTTCTTTTCTTGGAACAATCAGACCGGCTTTTTCAACAAGATCAAGTGAAATATTCTTTTTTATAAAAAAGCTTAATAGATTATCCCAACCTTGGGGTACATATCCAAGATTAAAACTTTCGAATATTTCTTTGTTTATTCCACGTTTCTTAAGATATTCCATTGCTCGTTTTCCCGAAGCAGCTTCAAGAAGTTGCTTTTGGAAAAACTCCATGGCCTGTCTATTTATGGCAAGAAGATTTTCCCTCTGGCTCATTCGTCGTTTCTGTTCTGGAGACAGGGTGTGGGTCGGGATGTCAATTCCATATCGTCTGGCAAGTATTTTAACTGCATCAAGAAATGAAACGCCATCGTGTTTCATAAGGAAACTAAAAACATTCCCACCTGCAGCACACCCGAAGCAATAAAATATCTGTTTTTCCGGGCTAACTGTAAAAGACGGGGTTTTTTCCGAATGGAATGGGCAAATGCCAACGTAATTCTTACCGGTCTTTTTCAGAAGCACAATTTCTGAAACCACCTCAACAATATCGGCCGTATTCTTAATTTCTGAAACCTTATCCTCAGGAATATAAATTGTCAAAAAGGCCAACCTCCATCGTTATGAAACCGGAATGACTGACAATAATGGAAGGATCGTAAATGAAATGAAGTTTTGCACATGTACGTATGTGCTTAATATGCGCTTAAATTGATATAATCGAAGATCTGTATCTGTTATATGGACAAATTTCATCAACAATAAACTTTAATAATCATGGTTTTTTTAAGATTAAACCTAAAATTTAATTTTTAAAGTTGTTTTTGTCAAGAAATTTTATTGGTATTTAAACCGATTTAATCAGCTACATTTGCCCCTTTGCAATTTCAATAGCTTCTTTAAGTTTCAGACTTCCGCTATATAATGCTCTGCCGGTAATAATACCAACAACCCCCGCTTCTTTTAACGGTATTATATTTTTAATATCTTCTATTGTTGAGACGCCGCCGGAAGCAACCACAGGTATGGAAACAGCTTCTGCCAGTCGCCTGGTTTCATCAATGTTCGGACCTGTCTGCATTCCATCCCTATGGATGTCTGTAAAATTGATCGCCGCCACACCACAGTCCTCAAACTGTTTTGCAAGATCCACAGCCTTAACTTTAGTAGCTTTTGTCCACCCCTCAATTGCAACAAACCCGTTTAGAGCGTCAATGCCCACAACAATTCTGCCAGGAAATGCCTTGCAGGCGCTTTTCACGAAATCCGGATTTCGAATCGCTTGTGTGCCGATAATGACCCTTTGGACACCAAGATCCAGTATCAACCTGACGGTTTTTTCGTTTCTGATTCCACCGCCTACCTGAATGTGCGCATTTACACTCTCTATGATTTTCCTTATAGAATTTAAGTTCTGCGGACTTTTTTCAAATGCGCCGTCAAGATCAACCACATGAATAATTTCCGCACCCTCATCCTCCCACCTCTTTGCCATAGCAGAAGGATCATCTGAAAAAACCGTTTCTTCATCCATACGTCCCTGAAGAAGTCTCACGCATTGGCCTTTTTTTATATCAACTGCAGGAATTATAATCATGCTGTAATATTTTCCTTGTGAAGTTTTTGTTTTTTATTGAAGAAAACATGATGGCGGGTGTAAATCACGCCTGTTGAAAAAAATCTGGGGTGATTAAAATTGACCATAATATGGCTTTAAAAAATATCCCATATTTATTCCTTCCCGTATGCCTGGTTTCAGGTTTCAGGTGTCAGGTTTCAGGTTTCAGGTGTCAGGGGCTAAGGTTCAGAATAAATGACACAGTTAATTCAACATTAGTTGCCAACAAGATCTTTGTCTTTATTTTCAATTGTACCCCGCATGCACTGTTGGTAACAGTTATGGGATGCCATTTGGATGTAGGAGCGGTTTTAACCGCGATTTGTTTGGCAAATCTCCAACAGATGTAAATTCATCCATATATATTCCCTGTGTTCATCATTCCTGACACCTGAAACCTGACACCTAATTCCTCTTTCCTCTATCCTATTTTCTCTTTCCTTTATTTTCTGACCTCCCACCGGGGCGTAGGCCCCTACGGGCCGGAGGCTGAAACCTTAGACCCCTGCCCGCCCACCTACTTTTTACCCCATTGATATCCCTTGGGATATATTAATTCGGATGCCGCGCCCTTTTTGGATAGGGCAAAAAGTCGGACCTCCGGGCTCGGTGTATCGTTTGGAAATACGAATGTCAGGTCAAACTTGAACCCTGCCTTTTTTAAAGCAGGATTTTTCAGGTATTTGGCAACGTCCGGCCGGTCCACCCCGGTCTTGCCTGCGTAAAAAAAACGGCCATTTAGGAAGATGATCACGGCCTCCGGGAGCTGTCCGTTCTTTGCATCGGCCGCCCAACCGGCAAAGGTCACATTATCGTCTTTGACCCTGGCATAATCCAGATGCCCCATTACGGCATGTTGAATCACCGGTATGGAACGGCGGTCCGGATACCTGATCAGTTTCTTGCCCGTTGCGACCAAGGCATAAGGGGTGAGCTCAAAAGCTCCCATATCCGCCACGCCATTAATGATCCGGGCATTACCCTTTTTGTCGGTCAGGGGAAGTCCGGGAGCATGGTTGGACCCCTGGTCAAGGCAAAGGGATGAGGCTTGAAGGCGGTAATCCTTCTTTCCCAGGAACATGGGATCGGCATTTATGTTCCCCTCGCCCGGATAACCCCCCTGTATATCAGAGTAAGTGACATGCGGAGAGGCAAATCCCTCCGCATATAATTCAACGGGACTGTCCCCCCACAGGATGCTGTTGATAATGATGGCCGGTGATGACTGGTTGGAGTAGACTGCGCCTCCTTGATCCGTGGCCTTGTTTCCATTGAAGGTGCAATGGGTCAGCTCCGGAATAGATAACGCGGCGCTATAGATCCCTGCGCCAAGGCCTGCCCTGTTATCAGTGATCACGCAGTTGGTCAGATCGGGGGAAGCAGAGAGACAATGGATGCCCCCGCCTTTGCTGTTGGCCCTGTTAGCGCTGATGGTCGATCCGAATACCGTCGAATTTGAGGCGTTCCAATAAATACCCCCCCCGCTGATCCGTGCCCTGTTGCCGCTTATCGTGCACCGGTCAATGACCGTTGGGGACATAAAACAATAAATCCCGCCGCCCACCCCGGTGGCCCAATTCTTGGAGATGACACAGCGGGTCAAGGAAGGAGAAGACATGGAAACATACATCCCACCGCCTTTTGCCGAGGAGTTATTGCTGATGGTGCAGTTGATAAAAACCGGCGAGGAAGAAGCACTGCAATAGATCCCGCCGCCTTTTAATTCAGCGGTGCATTTCTTGATCCTGCAATCCTTGATGGTCGGAGAAGACCCGTAACAGTAAATGCCCCCGCCCCCCTGGTACTTCCCATAACCATGGATAATGGTGAATCCGGAGACCACTGACGTCCTTTTCTCCCAATTATGGAAAAAGAAACCCCGGGTCTCGCCCTCGCAGTCAATAATGGTGTGCCCCGGACCTCTTTCCGATCTGACAACAATCGCCTTGCCCTTGAAATCAAGGTTCCTGTTGCCAAAACCCTTGTAAACGCCGTCTGCAACCAGCACGGTATCACCGGTCAACGCCGCGTCTATGGCCTCTTGTATGGTGGTGTATCCGCCTTCAGAAACCCGGAGAGTGGCGCCGCCGGCGTCAGCCCCATAAAGAAGCAACACAGCAAAAAAAATAACCGGCGCTTGAACCAAAAGCTTTTTCAAATCAATGTTAAGGCTCTTTTGACACATGACACCCCGGAAGGTTTTTTTGTGCACATGGAAAATGTTCAGGACCACATCCAATGATGTAAAACGCTTAACGCCCTTCTTGAAAATATCCGGAAACGATAGTCGATTCATTTACATATCCTCCCAATAATCCCAAAAACATTTTACCGTTCCTTAAATACTTACCACACCGATCGAAGAGGATACTGTGTGATAAGCTCGTCTGGTGTCAATATGATCAAGCCATCAACAATAGCCTGGCATATCAAAATCCGGTCAAAGGGATCTTTATGAAGATTGGGTAGTTTAGTCAGGTATAATGTTGCCTCTTCATCTAATGGAAGACTGTCTATGTCATGCTTTTCCCTTTTAGAAGGAATATATTTTTCAGGGGGTTTAGGAAGCGATAATCTTCCCAGCTTGTATTTAATAGCGATTTCCCAGGTTGAAACAACACTGAGGTAAACTTCATTTTCAGTATCAATAAATAGTTTTCTGGCCTGTCGTGAAAGTTTTGGATCATCAGTAATAATCCAGAGAAATGTACAGGTATCCAAGAGTATTTTCATACATTATCCCCATCGAAAGCAGCAACCATATCATCTGGCAGGGGCTCAAAAAATTCAGGGGTAATTTCAAATTCACCTTTTGCCAATCCTATGGGGCGTTTATGCTTTCTTTGCGGACGAATAGGCCTGATTTCAGCAATAGGAATATTCCTTTTACATAAGATGATAGTTTCACCTCTGGCCAGTTCTTTAAGATATTTAGAAAGATGTGTCTTTGCTTCATGTATATTTAATCTTATCATAGATTTACTTATAGACTAAGCATTGAACTATGTCAATGGTTTTCTTACCGCCCGCTTCGCTCAAGATGCAAAGAACGCCTCGGCTCACCCTCAAATTCGGCTACACGTCCAAGAACCCCTACCTGAAGTACCGGTAGACCAGCCCCCATTCATATTCAATTCGCCATGCTCTGCATTGCCAGGCATTATTTCATAATTCAAGCTCTGTCACCAATCCGTTTGCTATTCACAAACAATCTTTTGTAGAACAACACGCCCAAAACCA
>CAZKDT010000111.1:0-8474 GCA_964551515.1 uncultured Desulfobacteraceae bacterium
CATGCCCCTCCGGGGCGTAGGCCCTACCCTCCGGCCTGTAAGCCCTACGGGCTGGAAGCGGGGCCGGAGGCTTGATCTTGAACAAAAATCCTCATTTATGGATGGACACTAACTAATCAATTTCCTATGTCAAATACCATACGAACGTTTATCGCTATTGAGCTGCCGGAAAAAATAATTTACACGATCAGCAAGGTTCAGGAAGAAATAAAATGTTATGGGCTTAAGATCCGATGGGCCCGTCCGGAAAACATTCATCTTACCTTAAAATTTTTAGGGGACATCCAAGAGGCGGATACGGGAAAAGTGGCGAAGGCTGTTTCTGAATCGGTCACGGGCTATCCTCCCATATCGATTGCGGTAAAAGGAATAGGTGTTTTCCCGGGCATAAAACGGCCCCGTGTTATATGGCTGGGTATTTCCAGGCAACTTGACTTGCTCACCCTATTGCAAAAAACACTGGATGAAAAACTAGAGACGATCGGTTTTTCCAAAGGAAAGAGGCCCTTCAGAAGCCATCTTACCTTGGGAAGGATAAAGGATAAAATCGATCCAAAAAGATTAAATGACCTATTGAAAGAATTTAATAACTTTGAATCCGAACCTTTCTTTGCCGACAGGATCATTTTGTATAAAAGTGAACTGAAACCCAAAGGAGCTGTTTATACGAAACTGGCAAGTCAATTCTTGATTGAAGATTGATAAACTCGTAAAAAGTCCGATTTAGACGGTTTCGTAAAAAGTTCAAATTCAAAGCGTGCAAATTTTGTAATCATCGGCTATCCGCCGGTCCCGTTGGGAGTGTACGTGTCGTACGTTGAATGATTACGAAATGCAGCACAACGCAGAAGTTGGACTTTTTACGAGATCGTCAAGATTGGGAAATGACAAATGACAGAGGTCAGTAATCAGTTACAGTGACGAACAACGAATAACCAATGTCCAATGACAAGTGAACATTGATAAGGAGGATATAATGGGCATATCTCCGGACAAGGAAAAGGCGGTGGAAACCGCAATGGTACAGATAGAACGACAATTCGGCAAAGGGGCTATTATGAAGCTGGGAGGCAGCCCCATTATCGATGTGCCAGTGATATCAACTGGCTCCCTTGCTCTTGATAAAGCGCTGGGGGTTGGGGGACTTCCCAGAGGAAGGGTTATTGAGATTTTCGGTCCGGAATCGTCCGGGAAAACCACCCTTGCACTTCACGCGGTTTCCGAGGCCCAGAAACAGGGCGGCATTGTGGCATTTATTGATGCGGAGCATGCCCTGGATATTTCCTATGCAAAGAAACTCGGTGTGGATTGTGACGAACTTCTGGTTGCTCAGCCTGATACCGGGGAACAGGCTCTGGAAATTGCGGATATGCTGGTAAGAAGCGGAGCAATAGATATTATTGTGATCGACTCGGTTGCCGCACTGGTTCCCAGGGCGGAAATAGAAGGAGAAATGGGAGATTCCCACATGGGACTTCAGGCCAGGCTCATGTCCCAGGCACTGAGAAAGCTGACCGGCACGATCAGTAAAACAATGACTTCGGTTATTTTCATTAACCAGATCCGTATGAAAATCGGTGTGGTGTTTGGAAACCCTGAAACCACAAGCGGAGGAAATGCGCTGAAGTTCTATGCTTCAGTCAGGCTCGATATCCGCCGGATCGGAGCGATCAAGGACGGTCAGGAGGTTTTAGGGAACCGGACCCGAGTGCGCGTTGTTAAAAACAAAATGGCCCCGCCGTTCACGGATGCTGAATTCGACATTATATACGGTTACGGTATATCGCAGACCGGAGATCTTATCGATACCGGCGTGGCCGCCGGAGTTATCGATAAAAGCGGCTCCTGGTATTCATATGACGGGGAGCGGATCGGGCAGGGACGCCAAAACGTAAAAAATTTTTTAGAGAATAATCCGGATATATACAATTCAGCATTAATAAAAGTCAAAGAAACTTTGGGCTTTTCAAAAAACAAGCATCAAGAGGATCGGGATGATTCATCACAAGAGAATCCCAAAGTCTAACATGGAGTGATTTATGACAGGAAACGAAATTCGCAAAAAATTTCTTGATTATTTTAAAAAACATAATCATCAGATCGTAAGAAGCTCATCTCTGGTTCCTTCTGACGACCCTACTCTGCTATTTGTCAATGCAGGTATGGTCCAGTTTAAAAGGGCGTTTCTTGGAGAGGAAAAGAGAGCTTATGTAACGGCGGCAACCTCCCAGAAATGCGTGCGGGCCGGAGGCAAGCATAACGATCTGGAAAATGTCGGATATACCGCAAGGCACCATACATTTTTCGAGATGCTGGGGAACTTTTCATTCGGAGATTATTTCAAGGATAAGGCCATAGATTTTGGCTGGGATTTACTGACCAATGGATATGGTCTGCCGGTAGACAAGCTATGGGTTTCGATTTATCTTGATGATGATGAAGCCCATGACCTTTGGAACAGAAATATCGGTGTGCCAGAAAACCGAATTTTGCGGTTCGGCGAAGCGGACAACTTTTGGGCCATGGGAGATACAGGTCCGTGCGGTCCCTGTAGTGAAATTCATATTGATAGGGGAAAGGAATTTGGATGCGGAAAGCCGGATTGCAAGGTTGGATGTGATTGTGATCGTTTCTTAGAGATATGGAATTTGGTTTTCATGCAGTTCAACCGCGATGCTTCCGGAAAGCTGACCCCCCTGCCAAAACCGAGCATTGATACCGGGCTTGGGCTGGAACGGCTAATTTCCATCATACAGGATGTACCCACCAATTATGATATCGATCTGATTCTGCCCATCATAAACAAGGTGGAGGATCTTTCCGAAAATCGGCTCGGAGAGTCTCGTGAAGCGGATGTGGCCATGAAAGTCATTGCCGATCACAGCAGGGCCGCATCATTTTTGATCGGCGACGGGGTTCTTCCTTCCAATGAAGGTAGAGGATATGTGTTGCGCCGTATTATGCGAAGAGCGATCCGGTACGGTCGGAATATCGGTCTAACGAGACCCTTTCTCCATGAAACCGCCCGTGTTGTTTTTGATATTATGAAACCCGAATATCCTGATCTTTCCGAGGCATCGGCATTTATTACCAATGTCATTAAAAACGAAGAAATTCGGTTTTCGGAAACACTGGATCATGGCCTTAAGATTTTAAACAACGGCCTTGCGGATCTAAAGGCCAAAGGTCAAACCCGAGTGTCGGGGGATTTAATATTTAAGCTCTATGACACCTTTGGATTTCCCGTGGATATTGTTCAAGATGTGGTCAGAGATGAAGAATTGTCCCTTGATATGGAAGGATTTGACCGACATATGGCAGCGCAGCGGGAACGGTCGAGGTCTGTGGCCGCATTTGCCGAAATCAGCAATGCGTATAAAAACCTTTCGGTTGCAGGTATGATGCCGGAGTTTGTGGGTTACGATACCATATCCTGTGAGTCAAAGGTGCTTGTACTGGTAGAGGACGGCAGGGAAACTCGGTTGGCGTCCACGGATCAAACCGTTGAAGTCGTGGTGGAAGTCACGCCGTTTTACGGTGAAGCCGGTGGGCAGGTCGGGGATACCGGCAAGATTACCGGTGATGATCTTGACATGGAAATCTTTGACACCATCAAGGATCCCACGGGGCTTATTATCCACAAAGGTAAAATCATTTCAGGACATATTGAAAAAGGGGAAACCGTAACGCTTACCGTTGATAAGTCTAAGCGTGATGCGACGGCATGCAATCATACGGCCACCCATATCCTCCATTTTGCCCTGCGAAAAATACTGGGGGATCATGTCAAACAGGCCGGTTCTCTGGTGGCGCCGGACAGACTCCGGTTCGATTTTACCCATTTTTCCCAGACCGATTCGGAAACTCTGGATAAAGTTGAAACTTTAGTTAATCAAAAAATACGTCAAAATATACCTGTCCGGATGATTGAGATGGATGCGGAAGAAGCATTTAAAAGCGATGCAACCGCACTTTTTGAAGAAAAATACGGTGACCGTGTCAGGGTCATTTCCATGAACGATTTCAGCAAAGAGCTGTGCGGAGGGACGCATACGGATATGACCGGCAATATCGGTTTTTTCAAAATTACCGGGGAATCGAGTGTGGCTTCGGGCATACGGCGCATTGAGGCGTTGACCGGTGCCGCCGCAGTCGAATATATTCAAAAAAATTCAAAGATCATACATGACACCGCCAGGTTGCTCAAAGAAAATCCTGAAGCGGTTCCCCAGAGAATTAAGAAAATATTGTCTGCTCAGAAGTTCCTGGAAAAAGAGCTGGAACAATTAAAAGCAAATATTGCAATGCGTTCGGCGGACTGGACCGAGGAAGATATTAAATCCGTCAACGATATAAAGGTATTGGCTAAAAAGGTTACGGTGGGCACGCCGGCTGAGCTGAGAGATCTGGCCGACAGGTTTAAAGAAAAGATAAAAACGGGCATCGTTGTCCTTGGCAGCTCGGCAGATTCCAAGGTATTTTTGATCGTTGTGGTTACCAAAGATTTGACGGACCGGTTTCATGCCGGGAAAATTATTAAGGAAGTGGCTTCGATTGTGGGCGGCAGCGGGGGGGGCAGGCCGGATATGGCACAGGCCGGAGGAACCCGGCCGGAACATCTGGTTCAGGCTTTTGAAAAGGTTTATGAAGTGGTGGGCGCTATAGGATAATATTTATGGACGCTGCAAGGTAGCCTGGAATTTGAATTTTATTTTCTTTAAAAATATCTGATAGTTTTTTGTCATAAAGGATATTAATCCATTCTCTAGACGTCCGTATGCTATTAAATTTAAAGTAGCTATATTTCCCTTCTGTTACGATGGCGTAATTTAAAACAGTTATTTTTAGAGCTTGCTCTTCACCTTTTAATAAAACTTTCAGAACTATTGTTCTATTTTTGGAATCGACTACGAAATCAATCATTTTTCCGTAATCATTGATTGTAAGTTTTACAAACGATTGTAACACTTTGGATATAATTTTATCTTTCTTTTTCCTGATAATAAACATCTTAAACCCCAGTCCGGATCGGTCGGCCTCCGGCTCCGCTTTTTTCCAATTCATTAAAATAACATCTCTCTAATTTTTGTCAAACATATACCTAAATTGAGCCAGGGTAAACGCGTTTGCCCTGGAACGGATAACCAATCCTTGGAATTAAGCCGGATAAAAATCTTGACAATAGGATTCGGAACACTTAACTTTCGATTTCCGAGTATATACTCATAAAGGATGGTTATGGTAAGACCAAAGAAACATCGTATGGTGGCGTTTAATCCTGAAATTAGCTATTTCAAGCCAAGAGGAATTCCCATGCACGACCTTTCCGAAGTGCGCCTTACGGTTGATGAACGTGAAGCCATAAGGCTTGCTGATCTTCAAGGAATGTCCCATGAAAAAGCGGGGCAGCAGATGCATATTTCAAGAGCCACTTTTGGACGGATTATTCAGCAGGCCAGAAAAATCGTCGCGGATGCTCTGATTAACGGTAAGGCCATAAATATTGAAGGCGGAAACTACAAGATGGCAGATCAAGTGCGAACGTTCACCTGTAGCAAATGCAATCACAGATAGGTTGAACCTTTGGGTACGGGACAGCCTGAAAGCTGCCCAAAATGTAATCATGGAATCGTTTATCGTCGTGAAATATAACTTGCGGTAATATCGGGCTTAATTTTATTGGGTTCTAAAAAACCTGGTCATCGCTTCGGGCCGTAGGCCCTATGGGCCGGAGGCTGGGCCAGGTCAGAGATCGATGGCTCTGCCCGTATAAATCAACCGGAGTAATGGAGTAATGAAGTGTTGCAGTGTTGATTTAAAAAAAGAGCTTTAAACTTTCAGATTTTCTTTAGGGATATGTTTTCTGAGAGCGATGAAAAAAAGGGGTTTCTTCCATTACTCCACCACTCCAATACTCCGCAAATCGTTAAATGCCGGCAAACTAAACCCCTTCCGGGGATAATCAAAGCCGGGTCCTCCCGCCGGGGCAGTGCCCCTCTGGGGCGGCGCCTGGACCCGGATCTTTATATTAACTTAATTAGGAGATAGGGACTATGGTAGAAATTCATAAAAATGTTGATGACGCCCAAAAACAGAAAAAAGCGCAGGCGGAACAGGATGCTTCTGTGCATAGCTCTTTGAAAAAAATAAAGAAAAAATTCGTCGTATTGAGCGGCAAAGGCGGGGTGGGCAAAACCAGTACTTCTGTTAACCTGGCCATGGCCCTTGCCAAAAAGGGATTCGACGTGGGAATTATGGATGTTGATTTACATGGACCGGACGTACCGAGAATGCTCGGATTAAAAGGGATGCTGGGCCTGAGTAAGAGCAACAAACTGGATCCTATGAGGTATTCGGATAATTTGAAAGTAATTTCAATAGAATCTTTGATTGCAAGTAAAGACGATGCCGTTATATGGAGAGGTCCGCTTAAATATTCCGCTATTCGGCAATTTATCGGTGAAGTGGAATGGGGTGAGCTGGATTTTCTGATCATTGATTCCCCGCCGGGCACCGGAGATGAGCCATTGACCGTTGCACAGACAATTTCCGATGCTCAGGCAATCATTGTTACCACCCCTCAGGAGGTGGCGCTGGCGGACGTCAGAAAATCCATCAATTTCTGCAGAACCTTAAAAATGGATATTTTTGGTCTTATTGAAAATATGAGCGGCTTTACCTGTCCCCACTGCAATAAAATGGTCGAGTTGTTCGGAACCGGCGGAGGAGAAAAAACCGCTCGGGAGACAGGCATTCAGTTTCTGGGAAGAATTCCGTTTGATCCGAATTTTGTTTCATGCGGAGATAAGGGCATTTCTTTTCAGGAAAAATATACAGATTCTCAGATAACCCGGATATTTACCGAAATAGCTGAGAAATTATCCAAATGATCTAACGTGGGTGTAAATTAAGACCGTTGGTAAACGCTGATCCTTGCATATTGACAAACCGTGGCTCCGATGTCAGGTGTCAGGTGAAACCAATTAGCCATGGCAATCTTTGCAAACAACAGTCTTGATTTATACTTTACATACAGATCTTGTAACATGATAGAAAAACAGGTCTTTTTTTTGGACATTATCGGGCGTGGTGAAGTCTTCTCGAAGCATAGGTTCCAAGTGTCAGGTTTCAGGCTGGTTCTCGCTTTTTCACTACTGACACCTGACACCTGAGGGCCAGTGTCCAATTTTCATGCAATCCCCCAAAAATTAAGGAGTCACGATTATTTTTTCAAGCTGAATAACGAGGTCTGTACATAGTGTCTATCCATATTTTATAAAAAGATTTGTTTTGTGTTTAGGGAAGGTTTGGGAACGGACACGTCGAGGTTGGGTATTAAATTGAATTATTTGTTGAGATGAATAAAAAAAAATCTGATTTGCGGCTTACTCTCGGGAAACTAACATTAAAAAATCCTGTGCTAACGGCATCCGGAACCTTCGGATATGCCGGGGAGTTTGAAAAGCTTATAGACTTAAACCGTCTGGGCGGGATTATTGTAAAAGGGTTGTCCCTTGAAGCGTCCAGGGGGAACCCCCCCCCGAGAATCCTTGAAACACCGTGCGGCATGCTCAATGCCATTGGCCTTGAAAACGTGGGTCTGGCAGCATTTGTTAAAGAAAAATTACCGGTTTTAAAAAAGATTGATGCGCCGGTATTTGTAAACATCTATGGAAAAACTATCGAAGAATATGCTGAACTGGCCTCGCGTCTTGAAGATATTGAAGAAGTCTCCGGCATTGAGGTAAATATTTCATGTCCCAATGTTACGTGCGGTGGCATGGCCTTTGGGGCTTATCCGGAATCTGCGGCCCAGGTGGTCAGAGCGGTTAGAAAGCGCACGAGCCGGCACATGATGGTGAAGCTTTCGCCCAATGTAACCGATATCACTGAAATCGCTCGAGGTGCGGAAGGAGAGGGTGCCGATTCCATCTCTTTGATCAACACCATAACGGGGATGGCCATAGATATTGAAACCCGGCGTCCAAAGCTTGCTAATATCACCGGAGGGCTTTCCGGACCGGCAATCCGGCCCGTTGCCCTCCGAATGGTCTGGCAGGCGGCTCAAGCGGTCAACATTCCGGTAATCGGAGTTGGGGGAATCATGACGGCGAAACATGCACTGGAGTTTTTGATCGCAGGGGCTGTAGCGGTTCAGGTGGGTACGGCAAATTTTATAAACCCCCATGCTACCATAGATATCATTGAAGGGATAGAAACATTTTTAGAGGAAAGAAACATTGCCGAGGTGGGGGATATCATCGGTACTCTGAACGTATAAACTAACTCTGGGTGTAAATCAAGATTGTTGGTGATTTAGCTTCAAGCAATCCAGGTGTTAGGTTTCAGGTGTCAGTGTTCAGGTGTCAGGTGGGGTGGTGAAAATCGCCCATAATATGGCTTTAAAAAATATCCCATATTTATTCTAACATAGAAAACCTGGCCCTTTGGGCCAGGTCACAGTTCAGTGGTTT
>CAZKDT010000112.1:0-8449 GCA_964551515.1 uncultured Desulfobacteraceae bacterium
TAAAATTTGAGCCTGACGCCGGGATTGGGCAAAAGGGGGCGTTTTGCAAAGGTCTCCAATTACCGGTCACAGGTGTTCCCTAACCCCCTTAAAGCTTCGTCTGTGGATGGGGCAACAACCGTATTTTCTGATCGCTGCTCTGTGGGCTTTGGTTGGATATCCTTTGTGTCTGGAAAATCCAAATTGCGGATAATATTGGTGGTACCTTTCCATCAACCGGTCGCGAGTAACCTTGGCAACGATAGATGCAGCGGCAATGGAAATGCTTAACCCGTCACCTTTGGGTATCGCCTCCTGTGGCAGGGCTGACGAAACAGTAAAGATACCGTCTATAAGCAGACAATCCGGTTGAGGGGCAAGATTTTCGGCCGCCATGGCCATAGACATGAGGGATGCTTGAAGAATATTAATGCGATCTATTTCCGGTGGGTCAACGATTCCTATTCCGATGGAAACTGCATGCTCGTAAATTTTTTCGTAAAAATAATTCCGTTTTTTGGATGTTAATCTCTTTGAATCGAATATCCCAGGGACCTGGAAAGAAGAGGGGAGTACAACGGCTGCAGAAACAACAGGGCCGGCCAACGGTCCCCGACCGGCTTCATCTATGCCTGCAATTTTTAAAAAGCCTTTTTCAATGGCTTTTTTTTCAAATAACCACAGGTCTGGTCCCATGAAATCACATTTAGAGACCTTTGCAAAACGCCCCTTTTTGCTCAATTTCTGCGTCAGACTCAAATTTTAATCCTCGAAATACTCAATGTATTCCTGTGGTTAAAATTATCACCTTTCTTGAACTTAAACAAAAAATGACATTTTTCAAAGGTCTCATTCAGAATGAGATGTTAGTCATCCAGCTCCATTGATTATCATATCAGTGTCCATCAAGAAATGGTAGATTTTGGTTTCCGGCAAGGCCCGAGCGAGTTATCAACCGCAGTCATAGCGCGCTATTTCGAGGATTGAAAACGAGCGAGAACGCCGCCGGGGGCCGAAAAATGCCGTTTATGGATGGACACTAGGTTAAGCGACGTTCCCTTATTCTTGCTGCCTTGCCCCTTAGTTTGCGAAGGTAATAAATTTTTGAGCGGCGCACCCGTCCGCGAGTAATTATTTCAATTTTGTCAATGACAGGGGCATGCAGCGGGAAAATCCGTTCAACCCCGATACCATAAGAAACCTTCCTTACGGTAAACGTAGCCCCGGTTCCAATTCCACGTTTGCTGATTACTACCCCTTGAAACGCCTGAATACGCTCTTTGTCGCCCTCCTTTATTTTGACGTTAACTTTAACGGTATCGCCGGCGGCAAAAGAAGGAATATCCAGCCGCATCATCTCTCTTTCCAACTGTCTTATTGTTTCCATAATAATCACCTGTCTTGAACAAGCCAAAAGCAAATTGTATTAGTTTAACATCTCGGGATTTCCACAACTTAAAGAAATCATAAATCTTTTACTGGCAACCTGTTTATGCCATCAGAATGGAATACTAAAAACTATTTAAAGAAGCGCCTATACAGTATTTTGAATCGATTGTATAGGACTTTTTTTATTCCCTCTTTAATAAGAACGTTGTATAAAATCGCTCCACGACTTTATTGGTTTCTCCCAAGGAGCCTGTCCAGAATAATGGCAGCGGCGGACCGGACGGAAAGGTGATTATAATCTGTATTGCCGCTAACCGGATTTAGTATGTAATCTGCATCTGCATTAAATTTTTCAGGTAACCCCCAGGCTGTACCAAATATCAACAGGTAATTGTTACCATCTTGCAACATTTCCCGAAACTTCCCGAAGCTTAAGTTGCCTGCACTATGCCTGGCGCTGGTAACCACCGTTTTCAGATAATCTCCACCGTTTATACGGATATGGTCTTTTACCTCATCTATAGAATTTTTTATTATGATCAGCTCCAAGGCTTCTCGACGTTTTGGATTATATTTTGATCCTGTGCCTTCTACCCAGTGCAAAACAATTTTTTTAACCAGTGCTTTCTGATCCTCAAGGGGTGTCGCCACATAAAATGACCGTACCCCGTATGTTTTTGCAGCCCTTGATATATCATGCAGGTCCAGGTTGGTTACGGCAGATGTTATAATCTCTCCGTTCCTATTGATCACCGGATAATGCGTCAAGACCACGTACAGATTGGTCATATATGATTTTTTCAATATCGCGACACCATTTTTTCAGAATGTTTATTTCCTCTTTGCTCAAGCTTCTGTTTTCAAGCAATTCTCGTTTTTTCAAAAAGGTTCGTATAAGCGATGATTCAAGCCTTGATTTTTCAATTTCTTTGTGATTGCCCGACAACAGAACTTCCGGAACATCGGCACCTTCAAATGTCCTGGGTCTTGTATATTGTTCATATTTTAGAATATTTCCTGAAAACGAATCTTTTTCCGCAGAGTCCTTACCGCCAAGCACACCGGGAATCAGTCTGGTTACCGCATCAATGATAACCATGGCTGCCAGCTCACCCCCGGTCAGGACATAATCACCAATGGAAACCTCATCATCGATAAAATTGTGGCAAACACGTTCATCCACCCCCTCATAACGGCCGCAAATAAAAACAATTCCGTCCAATGATGAGAATTCCCGGGCCATATCCTGATCAAAATGCCGTCCCTGAGGTGTCAGCAGAATCCTTTTGGACAAAGGAGCTTTCTTTATGGCAGCCCGGATAGCGCCGGCCAGAGGTTCAGGCTTCATAATCATTCCACACCCGCCGCCGTACGGCCTGTCATCGGTAGTACGGTGTCTCCCTTCTGCAAAGTCTCTGATATTGACGGCCGATGCCAAAATCTTGTTTCGATCAATGGCCCGTTTAATAATTCCATGTTCCCAAAAAGGATTAAACATTTCCGGGAAAATAGTCAGGACTATGAAATTCATAGGTTTAATCTTTACCTAAATTCTGCATTAACTTTTTTCGAAATTTAATCTGGAGTTCATCCTTTTGTTTTGCTTGTTATCGCTGTGTGGATAATGACAATAAAGTCTCGCTACCGCATTGTATGGATAGCAAATTTATTTCCTTCAAAAAAGGTCAATGCAGGTTTTAGGTTTCACAATCCTTCCGGAAGATCCACCCGCATTGTTTTAAGATTAAGATCGACTTTTAAAATCACCGACCCAAGCGCAGGGATCAGTGTTTCATTATCATGAACTCTATTCGGATCTCTGACAACAAAGACATCGTTACTTCCCGTGGGAATTATCGATTCAACGACACCCAGATACTCATCATGGATTGTGAAAACTGAAATTCCGATAATATCAAGCCAGTAGTATGATCCGTCTTCGAGTTCAGGAAGATGGGCCCTTTTAATAAAAAACACGGCACCGACAAGAGTTTCAACGGAATTCCTGGTTTCTACACCTTCGAGCGCTAAAAGGGCGAGCCTGCCGTGAGGTTTAACCCATTTTATTTTATAGCTTTTTTCAAATCCTTTGGGATTGATTAAAAGGATAAAACTGCCAGGCTTGAAAACAGACAAGGATTCAGCGTAGGAATAGACCTTAATGTTTCCTTTTAAACCATGGGCGCCAACGATCTTTCCAACAGGGACAAACCCATTTTTTTTCACAATACTATTCTAAAATTTCAAGAACCGAACGCTTTTTTAATTTAGCAGAAGCTGCACTTAATATAGTTCGCATGGCTTTTGCCGTCCGACCTTGCTTTCCGATAACTTTTCCCAGATCCTCTTTGGCCACTTTTAGTTCTAATACCGAAGTCCGGTTACCCTCTACCTCAGAAACTGTAACTTGCTCGGGATTATCAACCAGCGCCTTGGCAATATAGTCGATCAGCTCTTTCATAGCTTCATCTCCTTTGTTGGCAGTTGAGAAATAGAGGCAAAGATATTATGTGAGAATAGCAAAAAAACCTTGTTTTTTCAAAAGACTTTTAACCGTGTCTGTGGGGATGGCTCCCTGACCGATCCAGTACTTAATTCGCTCTTGTTTCAGAGACACCCCTACAGGATCTGTCAAAGGATTGTATGTGCCTACATTTTCAAGGAATCTGCCGTCCCGAGGTGATTCGCTATCAGCAATAACAATTCGATAAAATGGTTTCTTTTTTGCTCCATGTCTGGCCAATCTGATTTTAACTGACATATTAGATCTCCTTCAAAACGGCAGAATACCCCGACCTATTCCTCGCATGCCGCCCTTGTTGATTTTTTTCATCATTTTCACGACCTGAGTATAATTTTTAAGTAAATTGTTTATATCCTGTACACTAGTTCCGCTTCCTTTGGCAATTCTTTTGCGGCGCCCCCCTTTGATTAAGGTGTGCCAACGTCTTTCTTGGGGAGTCATGGAATTTATTATCGCTTCGATCTTAATAAATTCATTTTCGTCAACCTCAAGATTTTTAAGTTGTTTAATTTTCCCCATGCCGGGAATCATATTGATCAGTTCAGACATAGAGCCCATTTTCCTTATCTGAACCATTTGATCACGAAAGTCTTCTAAAGTAAATTCATTTTTTCTCAGCCTTTTTTCGAGTTCAACAGCCCTCTTTTCGTCAACTACTGTCTGTGCCTTTTCAATCATGGTAAGAACATCACCCATTCCGAGTATCCTTGAGGACATCCTGTCCGGATGAAAAGGTTCCAGGTCGCTCAGTTTTTCACCCACACCAATAAATTTTATGGGTTTATCTGTTACCGATTTTATGGATAACGCTGCTCCGCCGCGGGCATCACCGTCCATTTTTGTAAGAATAACACCGTCAATATCAAGGACATTATTAAATGATTCGGCTATATTAACAGCGTCCTGTCCGGTCATGGCATCCGCCACAAGAAGAATGTCAGAGGGCTTTACCGCATCCTTGATACGGCAAAGCTCTTTCATTAACTTTTCGTCTATATGTAAACGTCCTGCGGTGTCTATAATCAGTGTATCGCACAGTTCCCTGTGCGCGGCTGTTCTTGCTTCCTGGCAGATCTTAACCGGATCCATTTCCTGGCTGGATGGAAATACCGGAACAGTAAGCTGATCACCCAGCTTATTGAGCTGATCAATAGCAGCGGGACGATAAATATCTGCCGGAACAAGGTAAGGCTTCCTCCCCTTTTTTCTTAAATAAACAGCAAGCTTGCCAGCTGTTGTGGTTTTTCCAGATCCCTGCAGACCAACCAGCATTATAAATACCGGATGAGAACCCGAAAGGTTCAGATTCTCGAGACGGCCCCCCATTAGTTCCGTCAGTTCCTGATTGACTATTTTTATAACCTGCTGGCCGGGGGTAAGGCTTCCCATAACTTCCTGACCCAGGGCCCGTTCCTTGATATCAGCAATAAATTTTTTTACGACCTTGTAATGGACATCGGCCTCAAGGAGAGCCATTCTGACCTCTTTCAGTCCCTCCTCGATATTTTTGTCCGTTAATTTTCCGTGTCCCTTGAGCTTTTTAAATACGGTATTGAGCCGGTCGCTAAGATTATCAAACATGAAAACACCATTAAAGTTGTTATCTGTACCGTCCAAAGTTGTAACATTTCAACATCACCGTTTAATACACCAGAACTTATTGGGAAGTTACCTAAAGTTCTTCTAACCTGTTGAAATTATTAGACCCATATAAATTATGGATGCTGGATTAAGTCCAGCATGACGTAAAAACTTTAGACGCTCAAGTTTTTATTGAAATCTTAAAAAATAATAGTAAAATAAAATTATGTCAAGCTCAAAAAAAACAGACATTAAAGAACTCACATTTGAACAACTTGTTTTATGGCTCGAAAGCAAGAATCTTGAACCTTATCGTGCCGTCCAGATCCTGAAGTGGATTTATCTTCGCCAGGCAAATACTTTTGATATAATGACCGATGTGGGCAAAGATATCAGAGAACTCCTCTCACGCCAATTTTCTATTGCGCGACTTAAAAAGGCCCGTATTGAAACCTCACAAGATGGCTCCAAAAAATATCTTTTTAAACTCAATGACGGAAAATATGTTGAAAGTGTATTGATTCCTGAAAAAGATCATTACACACTTTGCATATCAAGTCAGGTGGGCTGCGCACAAGGATGCAGATTTTGCCTCACCGCCAAAGGCGGCTTTGTGCGAAATCTTACAAGAAGTGAAATTATCGGCCAGGTTCGCGACATCTCAAAATGTCTTGATGACTCAAAGCGTCTTACCAACATTGTGTTCATGGGAATGGGTGAACCTTTGGCAAATTACAATAACGTGGTCAGCGCCATTAACACTATTACAGACAGTAATGCAGGCCTTGGATTTTCAACTCGCAGACTTACCATATCTACGGCAGGTTTAATCCCAAAGCTTTCTGACTTGGGCCGTGATACAACGGTTAATCTGGCAATTTCATTAAACGCTACTGATAACGAGACTCGCAACATGCTCATGCCAATTAACAGAAAATATCCTCTGGAAAAACTGATTGATGCATGTGCCGAGTATCATTTAATACCCCGCAGCAAAATTACTTTCGAATATATTCTCATAGAAGGGGTTAATGATTCTATTAAAGATGCAAAGCGTCTTGTTAAGTTGTTGAAACCAATACGTGCAAAAATAAATCTTATTCCCTTTAATATGTTTGAAGGAAGTGAATTTAACCGGCCTGGGGAATCTGTAATTCTCCGATTCAAGGAAATCCTCAATAAAAACAATTATACAGCTACAATCCGTCATAGCAAAGGTCAGGATATTTCCGCGGCCTGCGGTCAGCTCCGGGCAAACTATTCGTTCTGATAGGCTGATTAAGCTATTGACTTCAAGAAAATTACCGGTGAGCACCTTTCGCTTTTCCACGGCTCAGCAGCTTATCCCTGACAATTATCTTCCTTTGAAAGAATGTCACTGCCTTACAAATCTGAATAAGCAAGTCCACCCGTCTTCAACCACTAAAAAATATATGACCCTATTCTAAAATTTCAAGGACCGTGTGTTTTTTTGCCTTGGCAGAGCCAGCGTTTAATATGGTACGTATAGCTTTAACATTGCGGCCTTTTTTTCCGATAACCTTCCCAATATCCGTTTTAGCCACTTTTAGTTCTAATACCGAAATCTGATCACCCTCTATCTCTGAAACCTCTACCTCCTCCGGATTGTCAACCATTGTCTTCACAATTCGTTCTATCAGGTCTTTCATAGTTCTGTCTCTTTCGTTGGCTTTTAAGAATCACAAAATTATGAGTAAAAGTTTTTCAACGGATTAAACAGCAGTTCCATTTTTTAAATTACCTTAAATAAGTCGGTGTTAACCCTGCCGCATCACAGTATTTTAACCTTGACGGCTTGGATGCCTCTTTGGGTCTTTTTTATTTCAAAAGATACTCGATCTAATTTTTGAAGCCCGAAATGACCATGGTCTATGATACCACTGCTATGCATAAAAATTTCTCCATCGGTTTCGGTTTCAATAAAACCATAGCCTTTTTTCTCACTATACCATTTCACTGTTCCCTCTTTCATGCGCAACCTTTCTATGAAAACCCCTTTAAAATGTGGCACCTAAAATCTCCATTAACTTTTTTCGAAAGAGATAAATTTGATATCAATACAATACGATATCGAGACATTATTGTCAATGTCCACACACTGATAACAGGCAAAATAAAAAGACAAAGTTCAGATTAAGTTTCGAAAAAAGTTAACCCTTCGGGAGCCCTGTATCGACCGGATCTAATGCCTTATCAATCGATTGCAGTACTACAATACGGCTCCACGTTTGATGCCTTGTATATCCGGCAGATACGAGGCTAGCAGAATTTAAGTGGTATAAAATCATTCGCTTTAATAAAGCGACTTCCTATGAATTCCATCTACTAATAAATCAATTTTCTTCATCATCCCTGGTAAAGAAAGTCCCATCTTCAAAAAACTCTTCAAAAAAATTATTCGATTTGTCATCGAATAATTTGATCACTCTTACGGCAATAATTTCCACCCGGGAATGAATGGAAAAAAACAAACTAAAAATTAAAACTATAATAATCATACTTAATCAATACATCATGAATTGTCAAACTCAACTTTGAGAAGTATCTATTAAGACATCGGCAAGGCAGTAAGAATCATTGCTGGTCTATATTAACCCTAAACTCTGCTTAACCATTCACGGCTCAAGGTCTGGGGGATTTTTGGTTTTCACTTCTGAAAAATGAAGATAGGGTGTTGAAGAGAACAATGGGCTGAAGATATGAATGAAAGATGCTGATAAATTATCTTTCATTTCGAGCTGAATGCCAACATTTTTTTTGGTTATCTGGATAGATCCTGCGAGTTGTAGTTGATGTTGAAAGCAAAATTATGTAGAATATCGCAAGTGCATTAACTCTGAACCCGTGAACGGCTACAAGATTGTTTGTGCAGGTTTTAAGTGTCAAATAGTTCTCAGGTCAAACGCATTTGATTTTGGTACAGCGTAGCGACGGCGTGTTTCTCTTGGAGACCGA
>CAZKDT010000113.1:0-8411 GCA_964551515.1 uncultured Desulfobacteraceae bacterium
TGACTTCACCCTTAAATGCCTTGCATATGAAAGCCTCCGGCTCGTGCAAGATTCAAGTAATACCTTAATTCTGAATTTCGTGTTTCAAATTTCCGGTTTATCCAAGTCAGGTAGTACCCGTTATGATTCCTCTTACCGTCCGTTCATATTATTCATTGATGTGGGGGACATGTTCGCCGCAAAGGATTTGCGCTGCTGCCAAACAGCGGGGGTACACGCAACTGGCCCTCACGGATACCGACAATCTTTACGGTCTGTGGCCCTTTTTAAAGAGTTGTGAGCGTGAAAACATTACCCCCATTGTGGGTGCGGAACTGACAGATCCTGCATCCAGGTGTCGCGCGGTTTGCCTGGTGGAAAACGAGCAGGGGTATGGCAACCTCTGCCGCCTGATTACGCGCCGTCACTCCGATGAAGGATTTGATCTGAAATCCGCCGTGCCCGACCATGCTCGGGGACTAACCGTTCTTACACAAAACCCTGAGCTTTTACCCGAGTGGTATGAAGCCGGTGTAACAATCGCTGGAGCGGCGCCGCGCAGGCCCGATGGAACAGCTTTTGAATTACGGAAGATGTGTAAACACCTTGGCGTACCGATTGTGGCCACGCCCGGAAGTTTTTTCCTGGAACCGAAGGACGTGAAAATCCACCGTATGCTGCGGGCCATAGACCACAATACATCTCTTTCCCGGTTAACCCCAAAAAATGTGGCGCCGTCCGACGCATGGCTGGCGCCGGCATGGAAATATACCGAACGGTTTGCCATTTGGCCGGATGCGATTCGATCCGGTCGGGAAATTGCGGAACGGCTGACGTTTAGCGGACCCGCTCCCGGACTTGTTTTGCCGCCGTGGGGCAATTCACAGGGACAAAGCGCCAAGCATGGCCTGCGGAATGCTGCGTATAAAGGGGCGCGAAAACGGTATGGTGACGATCTTTCCGAAACCGTTGTGGACCGCATGGAACATGAACTGCTTATTATCGAAAAGATGGGGTTTTCATCGTATTTTCTTGTGGTTCAAGATATTGTATCCCGCAGTCCGCGCATCTGCGGTCGCGGAAGCGGCGCTGCGTCCCTGGTGGCGTATAGTTTGGGGATTACCAATGTCTGTCCGATCAAGCATAACCTGTATTTCGAACGTTTTTTAAATCCGGGCCGCTCGGATCCGCCGGACATAGACATTGATTTTGCGTGGGATGAGCGGGATGAGATTCTGCACTCCGTATTAAATCAGTACAAGGGTCACGCTGCTTTGGTATGCAATCACATTGCCTTTCAACCGCGAATGGCCATACGGGAAGTGGCCAAAGTCTTGGGACTTACGGATCCGGAGATCAGCCGGGTCACCCAACGGCTTCCCCGGTTCTGGCGGAAGGCTCATGTGAATGATGATCTGTTGTCCCAACTCAAACATTTGCCCAATCTTGGCAAATTCGATTTTCCGGAGCCCTGGCAGCAAATCATTCACACCGCCCGGCGCATCATCGGTATTCCACGCCACCTGTCTGTTCATCCCGGGGGGGTGGTGATTACTCCGGATCCTCTTTATAATTATGTGCCGGTGGAATTTGCTCCCAAAGGGGTTCCGATTATCCAGTGGGAAAAAGATGGTGCGGAACACAGGGGTCTGGTTAAAATTGACCTTCTCGGCAACCGCAGCCTGGGGGTTATCCGTGATACCATTGCAAATTTAAGAGACAACGGTACGAACTTTGATGAAGATCACTGGAAGCCGGAAGACGATGCGGCCACACAAGAAAATGTAGCCGTGGGAAATACCATGGGGTGCTTTTACATTGAAAGTCCGGCCATGCGACTGTTGCAAGAAAAAACAAAAATTGGTGATTTTGAGCATCTGGTGATTCACAGCAGCATTATCCGTCCGGCGGCCAATGAATTTATCCGGGAATATATTCGCCGTCTTCACGGGGGCAAATGGGAGCCTATTCATCCATTACTGGCAGACGTGCTTGAAGAGACCTATGGCATCATGGTCTATCAGGAGGATGTTGCCAAAGCCGCCGTGGCTCTGGCGGGATTCTCACACGCTGACGCGGACGGGCTTCGTAAAATCATGTCCAAAAAAGATAAGACCCGCAAATTGGATCATTATAAAGAGCGTTTCATTGCCGGCGCACGAGAACGAGGGGTTGCCGATGATCAGATCCGGGCCGTTTGGGACATGATGATGAGTTTCAGCGGCTATTCCTTTTGTAAGCCCCACAGTGCCAGCTATGCCCGGGTTTCTTTCCAGGCCGCCTATCTCAAGACCCATTATCCGGCCCAGTTTATGGCGGCGGTCATCAGCAATCAGGGCGGTTTTTACAGTACCTTCGCCTACGTATCCGAAGCCCGGCGCCTGGGAGTGGAAATTTTACCTCCTGACGTGAACAAAAGTGATATCCGCTGGAAGGGCAGGACGGGGAACATGCGGGTGGGATGGGTGACCATTAAGGGTTTGAGCAGTCACACGCGCAGGCGTATTGTTGCCGAACGAAAATCAAAACCGTATCATGACATAATCGATTTTTTTGAACGGGTTCAACCCGACGACCCTGAGGCGCGCTCTCTGATTCACGCCGGCGCGTTTGATTCACTCTATCCCAAAGAGAGTCGGACATCATTGTTGTGGGAGCTGGCCTGCCGTCAAAAGTCACGGTCATACCGATCCGGGGCAGGGAATTTGTTTAATGTCGGGACAGATGTTCCCAAACCGCTATTTCCTCCTGAAAATGAGACAAAGCGTCTGCGTCATGAATTTGCAGCACTGGGTTTTTTGTGCGACCGGCATCCCATGGTGTTGTATGCCGATACTTTAAAAAAACAGAAGATTGTTAAGGCCAGGGACTTACCTCGCTTCATCGGCCGGCAGGTATGTATTGCCGGTCTGTTGATTACGGGCAAGGTTGTGCATACCAAACATGGCGAACCCATGGAGTTTCTAACTTTCGAAGATGAAACCGGCCTTGTGGAAACCACATTTTTCCCCAAAGCCTATCGCCGCTTTTGCGCCCTTCCGGATCGAAGCCGTCCCTTTATACTATTTGGTAAAGTAGAGGAAGACTTCGGAGCAGTGACCCTGACTGTGAAACGAGCAGATTCTATTCCCAGGACTATCTGATTTTTGGAAGCGCACAAACGTATCTGGGAAGAGGGGAGGGCTTGGTTTCCACAGAACAGGTATTAGCAAATAGGCTGGGAAAGAATGCGTTTTGCAATGGGTGAAAAAAAATTCGGTGATCTTCAATCGATAGATATAACCAATTTAGGTTCTTCAAGCCAGCTCGTTCTGGGAATCTTTTATCAGAAAGCGTTGATATTCAAACATTCTGGCAAAGGCTTTAACGGCTCGTTCCGGTGTTTCAAAAAATATCCCTTTAAACGATCTACCCTTAACCCTGTAGACAGTACGATCTTTTTCATCTGTCATCAGGCTTACACCATACACAGGTTTATTGTGCTTTTCCATCAGACCTACAATGTGATCAATATATTTTTCTTCAAACTCGAAAAACCCACGGTTTATGGAATCGATAAAATCAGGAGAATAGCCGGGGTCTGCTTTGATAACAGACTCCCCAAGACTTTTTAGCATAATTCTTCGGCCTAAAATTCCCAGATTGATCACTCCATCACAACCATCCCATTTCAGAAGTTCCTGGATCACAATCATGGGTAATCTATTGTCGTTTTCGCCAACCATGTCTATGGGGTTTGATTTACTCCAGTAATGGGGAAGTAATTTGTCCAGGCGCTTTACGATTTCCGGAGAAAGTTCCGGCACTTTGAGCCCGTATTCCGAACACAGATCTGCTGTGACAACACCCCACCCCCCTCCAAGAGTCATAATGGCAACACGATTCCCTTTGGGTAAAGGCAGAGATGAAAACGATGCTGCCAGATCGAGCAAATCCATGGGCTGTTCCACTTTAATGATACCGGCCTGGCGGCATACCGCATTAAAAACCTTTGAGTTTGAACTCAATGCACCCGTGTGGCTGGATGCTGCCCGATTACCGGCCTTGCTTTGTCCTCCTTTTAAAAGAACAATTGGTTTCTTTTTTCCTACACGGCGAGCGCTTTCAAAAAAACGGCGACCGTTTTTAACGCTTTCAACATACAGCATCAATGTTCCGGTCAAAGAATCGGCCTCAAAGGCATCAAGATAATCTTCGATTGTGATCATTGCCTCGTTGCCGGAACCACAAAAGGCCCGTATTCCAATGTGTTGTTTCTCGGCAAATGCCAGAAGCTGCATTCCCATATTTCCTGACTGGGCAACCATGGCGGTTGAGCCAGCCCTGGGCCGGACATTGCTTCCGTTGCAGTAAAAATTGATATAAGGATTGCATATTCCCATTGTATTGGGGCCCAGAATCAGTATCCCTGATTCTCTTGCCTGTTTTATGAGGCTTTTCTCGAGTTTTTTTCCGTCAGTACCGATTTCTCCGAATCCAGATGCTATAAGGAGCATATTCCGGATACCTTTTTCCTTAAACTGGGGAATCAGATCTATCACTTTTGAAGCCGGTATTGTAACAACAGCCAAATCAACCTTTCCTGGAATTTCAACAACCGATCTGTAAACCGGCCGTCCGGCAATTGAACCGCCTTTGCGGTTTACCAGATATATTTTACCTTCAAATCCACCGCTAATGGTTGTCGTAAACAGTATATGTCCCCATTTACCCAATTCAGAAGAGGCGCCCACAAATGCAATCTGTCTTGGATAGAAAAAATTAGTCAATGATGCGGAATCCACCGGCGGCAAGAAGAACTCCGGATCAGTTTTATTGGTCATAATCACAAGGGCATCAACCGCACATACCTTGCCGGTCGGCGTTATAAGCAGCGGATTAATATCAATCTCCGCAATATCCGGCTGTTCTGTTCCGATACGGGAAAGGCCAAGCAGTGTATTGACCAATTGATCCCGATCTGCGCCGTTTTCACCTCTGAAACTTCCGAGGAGCGAATTTGCCCTGATGTCATCAAGCATATCGGTTGCATCTGCTTGAGTTACTGGCGCAATCCGGAAAGAAACATCAGAAAGCGCTTCCGTAAATATACCCCCGATACCAAACATGACCACAGGTCCGAACTGTTCATCACGAAACAGACCGGCAACAAACTCCCTTTTGCCTTGAATCTGTGGCTGTACAAGAAGGCCCTGGAGTTCATCACCTGCACGGTCAATAATTGAAAGGGCCGCTCGACTGACCGCTTGAGAATCTGCGAGATTAAGGTGAACCAGGTCTCGTTCGGTCTTATGTAATAGAGTTGAACCCAGCCCTTTAAGCGCCACCGGAAACCCGATTTTACTTGCGGCTTTCACAGCTTCATCTTTATTCAACGCAACGGTTTCATTAACAATCGGCACACCGTATTCTTTAAGAAGCTGTTTTGATTCATTTTCGTTAAGAGTGGTTCTTCCTGTGTTTTTAATTTGTTCTAATAATACTCTGATGGTCACTTTTTTTTATACCCCAATACAGAACAATGCGATAAAGTTCTCGTGCAACTATCGGATGAACACTAGTAATCACAGATATAACTATCAACTGGTGTTGCGTCAAGAATTTATATAGGTTATATAGAGATGAAAGTTTATCGTCATGTTATGATTATAATTGGAAATGGTTCAATCAACAATGGAGATTACAACACGCATCGGTATAGGATATGATGTTCATCGACTCACTGCAGAGCGGAAGCTTGTTCTGGGCGGGGTTGCTATTCCTTTCGAAAAGGGGCTGTTAGGGCATTCAGACGCCGATGTCCTTGTTCACGCTTTGTGTGACGCATTGCTGGGAGCCGCAGGTCTGGGAGATATCGGCATGCATTTTCCGGATACCGATCCGAAGTATAAAGACATTTCCAGCCTAAAGATTCTTGCCAAAACCTATGAATTGGTCAGCAACAAGAATTTTAATGTCATGAATTTGGATTCGACAATTTTTGCCGATGCTCCAAAACTCTCACCATACAGAGAGGCAATGAAAAAAAATATTGCCCGAACAATTGAAATCGAGCCGGACTGTGTTAATATAAAAGCAACAACCTTCGAAGGTCTCGGAATGATCGGAAAAGGGGAGGGGATCGGAGCCATGTGCGTGGTTCTCATTCAGTTGCGGAACAAAAACAAATAATTATATGGAACAGGCTCAATATCACCATTTAATACACCAGAACTTATTGTGAAGTTACGATTAATCCATTAAAACAGGAAAATCATTATGGCGCTTCGCGTTTATAATACATTGGGCGGGAAAAAGGAACGGTTTGAACCTTTAGAACCCGGCAGGGTCCGTATGTATGTTTGCGGTCCTACAGTCTATGACGATTCTCATATCGGTCACGCAAGATCCGTAGTAGTGTTTGATGTTATTGCACGGTATCTCAAGGCAAAAGGGTTTGATGTGACATATGTCAGAAATTTTACCGATGTTGATGATAAAATCATTGATAAAGCCAATAAGTTAGGTATCGATTCCAAAGCGGTTGCTGAAAAATATATCAGGGAATTCTATAACGACATGGATGCTCTGAACGTTGAAAGAGCCACCATCGAGCCAAAAGCCACCGAACACATTAACCAGATCATAGAGTTTGTTGAAAAACTGATACAAAAAGGTTTTGCCTACCAAATAAATGGTGATGTTTATTATTCCGTTGAAAAATTTAAAGAATATGGAAAACTATCCGGTCGAAGGCTCGAAGATATGGAGGCCGGCGCAAGAGTCGATATTGATGAAAGGAAACAAAACCCTTTTGATTTTGTTTTATGGAAATCCTCAAAAACCGGAGAGCCTGCCTGGAAAAGTCCATGGGGCATGGGAAGACCCGGTTGGCATATTGAATGCTCGGCCATGAGCAATGAATATCTGGGTGAAACCTTCGATATCCACGGAGGAGGCAAGGATCTGTGTTTCCCGCACCATGAAAATGAAATCGCCCAGTCAGAAAGCGTTTCGGGGAAACTATTTGTAAAATACTGGATTCATAACGGCTTTGTAAATATTAATCAGGAAAAGATGTCGAAATCACTGGGTAATTTCTTGATGATAAAAGATGTGTTAAAAATTTATCATCCTGAAACGCTTCGTCTTTTTCTTCTTTCCAATCATTACCGCAGCCCCATTGATTTTACGGACAAGGTCTTGGATGAAGCAAAAACGGGGCTTGATAAGATCTATGCGCTTCTTGAACGCATTGAAAAAGATATCGGTGTGCAGCCGGATCAAAATATCGAGCCCGGGGACTGCTGGCAGCGGTTTTCAGAGGCAATGGATGATGATTTTAATTCCGCTCGTGGCATTGGGATCCTTTTTAATACGGTTCGAAGCATGAATCGCCTGCTGGATCAGGAAAATAATCACGTGTCGCCCGAAATAAAGAAAGCCGCCCAATCCGATCATGCCGACATTCTGAGAATAGGCAGCATATTGGGAATACTTATGGAATCCCCCAGAGTCTATTTCCAAAGAAAACAGACCCTGGGTCTTGAACAACAATCCATTGATCCGGATGTTATTGATCAAATGATTGCGGAGAGGAACCAGGCCAGAAAGGCAAAAAACTGGGAAAAGGCGGATCAGATCAGGAATCAGCTTGCCGACATGAACATAATTTTAGAAGATCGATCCGAAGGTACCATCTGGAAAATTAATGATTAAAAGAATGCCTAAAATACCTAACCCGGGCAAACCGGAAAAATTGCCACAAAGACACCAAGACACAAAGAACAGCATTCTATTATAATTAAACTTCGTGCCTTAGAGCCTTGGTGGCAAGATTATGTTTTCAGCTAAATCATGCGCAAACATGATGTGATTTCAATAAATAGGTACTAAAGTGAGCTAAAGCGCTTAAAATTCAGGGCTACTGACCTATTGTAAATTCAGACTCAACATATTTTAATGAAGAATCCACACCTTGAGGACATATAAAAGATGAACGTCGAACATCGAACATCGAATAATGTATTCTACCATTTATAATAAAGACAAAGCGACCCGCCCGCCTCGCCTGAGCGAGCCAACAAAAGGACGAAGAGCATTGAGTACGGCTCGCGATGGCGGGCAGGAGCGCCTTGCACATTCGACGTTGGACGTTGAACGTTCGATGGGGTGTAAATCAAGATTGTTGGTGATTTAGCTCAAGCAATCCAGGTGTCAGGTGTCAGTGTTCAGGTGTCAGTTCTTACGTTCGTCCTCCTGACACCTGACACCCGACACCTGAAACCAGAGCTTCGAATTCCGATGGAAAGTAATAAATGACCGCTGTTAACCAACATCAGTAAATTACACACCGTTCGATGTTCGATGTTCAAATTGTTGCATCTGAAATTACGACTAAACCTTCATATCACGTTGAAATTACGTATACAGGTCAGGAGTTCTGAAATTAT
>CAZKDT010000114.1:0-8408 GCA_964551515.1 uncultured Desulfobacteraceae bacterium
AACCAGGATGAAATATTAGAAAACAGACCTTTGTAAAATAAAGGCTTTTTTGCACAATAAATTTTGGAGGAATTAATGGAGACATTGAATTTCATGCTGCCGGAAATAAGTTACCCGGCTGTTTGGCCGCAAATTATTCTTGTTGCAACCGCATTGTTTGTAATGCTTATTGATGTCTTCAAGCGCAAATCAAAAACTGCTCTCATCGGTTTTATGTCACTTGCCGGTTCTATAATTGCACTGGCCTGTCTGGTTATGACATGGCCGACCAGTGGTGGTTCTTCTTTCAGCGGGATGGCTTTTACGGACGGCTTTTCTTTCTTTATCACACTGACTGTCTTACTGATCTTGATTATGACCATCATGATCTCCATCAATTACCAGAAATTTTTCTCACGGATCAACTGCGGGGAGTATTATGCCCTTATCCTTTTCGGTACTTGCGGCATGACCCTGATGGCGGCCGCTGGCAATCTGATTCTGATTTTTGTGGCCCTTGAAACCATGTCGGTCTGTATTTACGTGCTTGCCGGTTTTCATAAAAATCAGCTCCGGTCCACTGAGTCGGCGTTAAAGTACTTTCTGCTTGGGGCCTTTGCCTCGGGTTTTCTTCTTTACGGATTTGCTCTTATCTATGGAGCCACCGGCACCCTGGACATTGCAAAGTTGGGGAAATTTCTGACAACTCATCCTCAGGTACTGCATTCAAAACTCCTTTTTGCCGGGTTGATTATGATGACGGTGGGCTTTGGCTTCAAGGTTTCCATGGTTCCTTTCCACATGTGGACGCCGGATGTTTATGAAGGCGCTCCTACAGTGATCACCGGATATATGGCCACCGGCGTAAAGGCAGCGGCTTTCGCAGCGCTGATCCGGGTCATCCTTGTCCCCCTTATTTCTCTTAAAGGGGATTGGACTTCTGTCATGTGGATTGCTGCTTTCCTGACCATGACCGTGGGAAATATCGTGGCTTTGGCTCAGGGCAACATAAAACGCATGCTTGCCTACTCAAGCATTGCCCATGCCGGATATATCCTCATCGGATTTGTGGCGGGCACCAACCTTGCCCAGGCAGGGATGCTGTTTTATCTTTTGGCATATGCTTTAATGAACGTCGGTGCGTTCGGTATTGTGGCGCTTTTAGGGAAAGAGGAAGGGGAATATGACCAGATCTCCGATTTTGCAGGGCTGGGGTTTAAATACCCGATGATGGGTGTGGCCATGGCGGTCTTTATGTTTTCTCTTGCTGGAATTCCGCCAACTGCCGGATTCATGGGTAAATTCTATATATTTACCGAAGGTATAAAAGCCGGCTATGTCTGGTTGGTCATATTCGGCGCTATAAACAGCATCATTTCCATTTACTACTATCTCAGGGTGGTCGTGGTGATGTACTTCCATACTTCCGAAGGGCTGGTTACCATACCCAAACCTTCTCGCACCACCGTACTTGCCTTGGCAATTGCATGCTGGGGCGTGCTGTTGATGGGAATATTTCCCTCATACTTCTGGACTTTTGCAACCAATTGCATTTTTACCCTCGTATAGCAAAACACAAAATCGGCTTGTGAGAAATACGGGTTAGGTGTTTTTCAATCTGGTGACCAAAGCGGGCATGAATGAATGGGTCGCTTCTGTTTTTCTTGCAGTGGTGCGGATAGGTGGAGCAGAAATATTCGGACTGTCATTTTCATGGGGGTTCGCCCATAAATAAAAATCGGCAAAGCTTGCTTTTGGGAAAGGTATTGTTGCGTCTTGAATAGTGAATAAAAATTTCATAAAGGGATCTATGTTTGGGCTTCATCAAACTGCCAAAAACCGATGCTTGTCAAAAATCAGATGATGATCCGGAATATAATGACCCACAAAAACAGACTGATAATGCAGCCAATAATGACACCTTTGAGGAAAAACACTGGGTCATCATGAAGTTCTTTTCCTAGAGTGTGATGGATCTTTTTAAAGCTTTGAACAGAGTTGGTTGTTTGCATTTTTTAGTGAGCCTCCTTTTTTATTCAATACGCAAAATCTGTGCCAGGGATCTTTTACAGGCCATTCTGTTTTAAATACTATTTATTTTAATAAGTTAGTCAGATCTCTCCGATTTTCTCCCTTACATCTTAACTATGTAAATATTTCCAAAACAACTTAGAAATGTTTTCAAAACTTCGCCTCAGGCCCAATTCCTGTGTTGGACCGAGGGATTCAATACTCGAAATATTACATATATTCCTGGGCTTTAATCCCTTGGTCCGGCTTGACTTTGAACTTGATTGAAGGTTTTGAAACTACTTCTTGGCATATGCCAAAATTGACATTGTTGAAATGATGTCACCGCTATCTATAACTTGCAAAAAGTTAATGTGGGTTTTATAGAACATTTGGTGTTGATAGATCAAACCGAATAGTTTATGCATCTTTTTAAATGCACCATGGTCAAAGGAGCTGATGTGGATAACATGGATTTTACAAGAACACTATCTTTAAGCAACACTGGATTTACTGAATTTTTGATCCGTAAAAATGCTCTCAACCCGGGCGGTTTTAACGGATGGGTCTTTTGTACCGGCATGCTGTTTAATTCAACAGACAAATGGTGGGGAGATCAGGGGAAGCGTGATAAGCCGCATGAGGGCTTTGATTTGTGCCTGTAAAAGGATCCGGGAGGACACGATTCTTCGTCTGGGTGAAAAGGACAAGGTCCCCATAATATATGACGACATCGTTGTTAGGATTGTCGATGATTTTCTTGGAAAATCGGTGATCATAGAACATTTATTTTCCGACTTCGATAACAATAGGTTATGTACGATTTACGGTTAAACCATCCCGGAAGATAATCTTCACGTCGGCAAAATCGTCAAGCAGGGGGATGTCATTGCAACCTTGGCTGACTCGATCAAGTCCCAAATAAACATCTTTCCCCATTTACACATCTCACTCGGGTGGACATCAAAAGAAATTTCATATTAAATATTAAATGCGCATTTAACGCCGATGGAATAAAAAGAAAAATAAATTCCATTGGGCAGGCTGGGCAAGCAAAAAGGCCATTTAGGGATGGAAACAAGTTATAAAATCCAAAAGAGGAGGCGCCTGTGGAAAAACTAAAAGGTTATCAGAAGAAATATCTGAAGGGTCTTGTCCACGGTATGAAACCGGTGGTTTTTGTGGGCCAGAAGGGACTTTCCTCTACGGTAACCTGGGCGGTTCATGAGTCGTTGGAAAAACATGAGCTTATCAAGGTAAAATTTGGTGATTTCAAGGAAAAAAGCCAGAAAAAAGAGATGGCCGCCGTCATTGAAAAAGAAACCGCATCCAAGTTGGTGGGGATGATTGGTCATATTGCAATTTTTTATCGTCAGCAGAAAGATCCCGAAAAAAGAAAGATCCAAGTTCCAAAGCGGGGAATGGGTTAAATTTTAGGATAGGAGGCGGTTTTGAAAGGTTGGCATATAACCCTAAACCAACCCTATTAAGTTCGATTCCGGTTTTCCGGTGCTTTTACCCTCCGGATTATTCGCTAACACCCTAAAATGCTATGAAATCGACCATCATTGATCTGCCCGAACTGCGGGAACAAACCCATGTTTTTAAAGAGCGAACCCATGCCGGTCAGGTCTTGGCCAAGATGCTTGCGGCCCATGACACGCAGGGCGGGATCATTTTAGCCATACCCGCCGGGGGTGTACCGGTGGGCGTGGTTATGGCTGAAACAACAGGGCTTGATTTTGATGTGGCTGTGGTCAGCAAGATCACCTTGCCCTGGAATACTGAAGCCGGCTACGGGGCGGTGGCGTTTGACGGCACGGTTAAGCTGAATGAAGATATGGTGCGGCGCGTAAATCTGACTGCCGAAGAGGTTAAACAGGGTATCCAAAAAACCACGGCCAAGGTTTTGCGCCGGGTGACAAAATTACGGGGATCGGAGCCCTTGCCGGACCTTGAGAATCGATCCGCAATTCTAGTGGATGACGGACTGGCTTCGGGGTTTACCCTGCGGGTGGCGGTGGCGGCATTGCGTAATGCCGGGGCCGGGCGGATTGTTGTGGCCGTTCCCACGGCGCATCGCCATTCCGCGGAAATGATCGCCCGTGAGGTTGAAGCGCTCTATTGTGCCAATATCCGGGGCGGCTTGAGTTATGCCGTGGCCAGCGCCTACCGGCACTGGTCAGATGTGGCCGAAGAAGAATTGATAAAAATTCTGAAACTATTCAAAACAAGAAACCTTTGAACTGCAATACCGATCACCCTTTATAAATAAAAATATTGACATATTAATATATTATGGTATACGTTAATGCCGAACCGTAAACGACGAAACGTTAATATCGCAAATGGTGGATCAATATGGAAAACCCGTTTAAATTCGGTGGAATTGTTCGCGGAACATTTTTCGCAGACCGAAACCAAGAACTGGATGAACTTTCTGGTGAAATGATCAATTTGAGCCGGATTTTTCTGATTTCTCCAAGACGATACGGAAAAACCTGTCTCCTTTTTAATTTGATGGACAAACTCAATGAAATCGGAATAGCTTCTGCATACATCGATCTCAATGCTTATCCCGGCCTTGGAAATTTGGCTGAAGCTTATACAAATCGCACGACTCAAGCCCTTGAGACAAATACTGAGAAATTGATGAAAATTTTTTCAAGTCTTCGTCACCTTCGGCCAAAGATATCAGTTGGACTCAACGGTTCGATGAGTGCCGGGGTTGAGGTTGCTGTCCAGGAGAAGGCGTCACTGTCCGCGCTAATGGAAGGTATGAATCATGCAGATCGGCTTGCAGCCAAGCAAAACCGGAAATTAGTCGTTATTATCGATGAATTTTCCGATCTCACAAAGTTTAATGGTCATGGTCTTGAAAAGGCGCTGCGTTCAGAAGTCCAACAGCATGAGCACATCGGTTATATTTTCTCAGGTTCGGAAGAATCGGTGATGCTTTCCATGGCAAAGGATCGAAAGCGGGCATTCTATAAACTGGGACGGATTATGGGGCTCGGGCCCATCGAAAGAAAACCGTATACCGACTTTATCATGAACTGGCTACGCAAAGGAAACTATACGGCAGATCCAGATGATTTGGAAAAGTTGTTCGAGCTGGGCAATGATATACCTCACAATATTCAGAGACTTTGCTATAACATGTGGGAAATTGCTCGCGAAAACAGAATCGTCGTGCCGGAACTGATTGATCAGCTTCCGATGATCATTGCGAAGCAAGACTCGCCGCATTATGAATTGTTGTGGCGGTCCGTATCACAACAGCAAAAAAAACTATTGATGGCCCTGAGCGCCGACCATGATCCCAAACCTTTTTCAAAGGATTTTCAACTAACTTATGGTATAGGTCCTTCATCTTCCATAAAAGCATCCCTGGATTCTCTTGTCAAAAAAGGAATACTCTATAAAACCATCGAGGGAAAGTATCAATTTTCAGATACTTTCATGCCATGCTGGATAGATTATATCGGGGATAAGAAGCAAGGCCGGTAAAAAAATTGGATAAACCGGCAAAATGTTCTTAAGCAGCCAACTGACTTCCGCCTATCGCCTTTCCGTAGCAATCCGGAATCCCTCGGAACGGCGGCATTAGGTTTGAGGAGCGCTTCGCTATTGGATTTATGATTTATGATTGATGATTAAAGGAGTCGCTTCGCTCCGGTAATTTAACTTTTCACTTTTCAACCGTCACTTTTCAATTGATTTGCCTCCGACCTCTGATAGCTGATCCTAATTTTCCTTGACATATTTGAGCCTTGGGCGTATTAAGCTAAATAGTTTCCATTCAGAAATGGCCCTTTTACGCAATCTCTGTGTCAACCTGCGGAATCACTTGTGCGGCGTATCACTTGTACGCCTCCGCGTAATCCCTTGATTTCCTTGACCTTACGAAAAATTGCTCATTTCTGCATTGGAAAATTAATTTGTGCTCATTATAAATTTATGGAAGGGCATTAAATACATTTAATTTTTACGATTCTACATTCTGCATTTAACACTGTATCGTTATTTCCTGACCTGACA
Organism: uncultured Desulfobacteraceae bacterium; assembly: GCA_964551515.1. Lineage (GTDB taxonomy): Bacteria > Desulfobacterota > Desulfobacteria > Desulfobacterales > UBA11574 > S5133MH16. Next base: position 6,031 of record CAZKDT010000114.1, read on the forward strand.
ATGCAGGTTGTTTAACTATAATTTCATTTTTAATTATTAACCCACTAACAACAATACCGTGAAAGCGCTGTAGTCATTTTTCCCAAGTCGGGGGCAGTCAAGGCTTTTGCTCAACAAGCGATAATCGGTCGATCTACTGTATCTACGACTGCCCAGAAAATTGTGCATCTCTGCACAAAAAAATGTGCATCCGAGAATAGTCTCAAAATCAAATAATCGTAATATCAATGGGTTAGTTTTGGTATGTTTGTTGCGCAATAAATTGAGTTTTACATATTCATATCACCACCAATCTAATACATAAATTTAATACTAACAGATTAGAAATATTTTTCAAAACTCATACTTTCTTTGTACTTACAATCCTTATACAAATTTAGTAAAAAATGGTTGGATTAACAGATTTTGTTTGATCTCCAGAGGATAATGAAAACTTTGTTTGATTGCTAAATATGCCAATTTTCGTTCAGGCACTAACTATCAGGCGCTGTTTATAGACCGGTCCTGACTTTTTTTCAACGTTCTTTGAAACATTAAGCAAACAGCTCAGTCGATAGGGCTCCGAACTGCACGAGCGCCTTTGTTCAAAACGTGTGTATAAATCATTGTTGTGGAAACGTCCTTGTGTCCGAGCAGTTCCTGAACCGTTCGGATGTCGTAACCGTCCGTGAGGAGATGGGTTGCAAAACTGTGTCTAAAGCAGTGGCACCCGACTGGTTTATGGATATCCGCAAGTGTTACCGCCTTTTTAAGGGCTTTTCGGACACAGCTTTCGTGTAGGTGATGGCGTCGGATTTCTCCAGACCGTGGATCTTTGCATAGAGACCTGGATGGGAAGACAAACTGCCATGCCCATTGGCGGGAGGCATTGGGATATTTTCTGGCAAGCGCTCCAGGGAGATTGACATGGCCAAACCCCCGTCTGCAATCGTCTTCGTGAATGGCCTTGACTTTTTTCAAATGCATTTGAAGAGGCTCTTGAATATTTTCAGGAAGCACTGTCGCGCGGTCTTTTCCGCCCTTTCCTTGACGAACGAGGATCTGGTTCATTGAAAAGTCAACATCCTTTACACGGAGCCGCAGGCATTCCATCAGGCGAAGGCCGCTGCCATAGAGGAGCTTGACGATCAGTTGAGACTCACCGGAAATCATGTCGATGATTTTAAATGCCTGCGGTTTGGAAAGTACGACCGGAAGCCGGGTCGGCCGTCTGGCGCGAACGGCTTCGATAGGATCTGTTAGATCAATATTGAGAACCTTTTTATACAAAAATATCAATGCGTTCAGAGCTTGATTCTGGGTAGAAGCAGAGACATTACTTTCCACCGCTAAATGTGTCAGAAACTCTTGGATTTGCTTTGAATTCATTTCCGATGGGTGTTTCTTTTCATGAAAAAGGATGAATCTGCGAATCCAGAATACGTAGGCTTTCTCGGTCCTGTAGGCGTAGTGCTTTACTCGAAGTACATCCCTGACTTGGTCGAGAAATTTTTTGGGCTTAGAAGTGGTATTCATTTCATTAAACGTCCTTTTTGGCTTGATATTACGTAATATTGACCTGATTCCCACATGCTAATGAAGGTCAGATAAGCATATACCATGCCAGGCAAAATTACTATTTATATTCAGCATGTTAGGTAGTTGATAATAGAAATGATCTCCAAATTTGCACAATTTTCGGGTCATCGTTGCACAGGCTTTTGTACAAAGGCTTATTCCAAATTGGCATACAAGGAGTCAATAAACGAGAAATAATTCTCGAATAACAGTAAACGAGAAATAATTCTCACTACTCACTAGTTATAATCAGAAATAAAAGACAGATGTTGTAAGGTTTTTGTAACAGGATATAACAGATGAAATTAAAACGGAAAAAGCCAAAAATCAAACATGTCATGACCACTTGCTCCTGGTGTGGCTTAAAGATAAGGAGTGAAGGGCCGATTTATGCGATAGGCTGTAAAAAGTGCCCTGAAGTTGATATCTCGAAGTATGAAAGCAAAGTAATGCCGGTAAAGATATCTACCTTAGGCAAAACAATATGGTCGATAGTCCCACCGGCGGACTCCGATGCACGAAAAGATGGTAATGATTTCATGTTTACTTTATGCTCAGAAGAATGCGGAGATCAACTTAAAGAAACATTGGAGATAGAAAAAGATCTTGGCGAACTGATTCTTTCTGCAAAGCATATCTATTGATGTTGGATTATAACAAGCCAGTGCACCAGATGCAAAAAGCCGGGGCTTTTATTCAAGGTTGAGGTTTAATATAGTTTTTCGTTTTTTCGAATTTTAGTGGAAGCTTCTTGCACTGGTGACCGGCAGCGTTAGAGCACATAGAAAGTAGTCAGAACATGGATAAAGACACTATTTACG
>CAZKDT010000115.1:0-8376 GCA_964551515.1 uncultured Desulfobacteraceae bacterium
GACTTGCTGTGATTTCCGTAAAAATTATTCCACATCAGTTCCGGTTGACCCAAAAAAGACCCCCGTATTATCGTTCCCGGGGCTTGACATAAATCATGCTCTTTTTTTCTTTTTTTGGGGTCTATTGTTTTGAAATATGTATCAAACCGTTCGATTTTATTTAATATCATAATTATAAGGAACACAATATATGGTAACTTATGTTAATAAAATACAATATATTCTAATTTAATGGAATTATATATAAATTATATTTAATTTTGCTTGACAAAATCAAATGACAAGTTTATGATTTAATTAAGAAATTGATCCTTTTATAGAAAATTATATCAAATGAGTAAAAATTTACTAAAAGAAATTAGAGAATCTCTTATGATGAGCAAGGCCGAGCTCGCCAGAAAGGCCAACATATCACCGATTACTATTACACGGATCGAACAGGGTATGCCATGTAGAATGGAAACAAAACGAAAGATTATTCTGGCATTAGGGTATAAAATTTCAGATAGGAAAAAAGTGTTTGGGGACTGAGAAGAAATCCGCCTGCGTTACATAGAGGCGAGATCTTGACGAGCGAATTAAAAAATAATCAACCGTAAATTTTTGGATAAAAAAGGCAGGATCCTTTGATTCTGCCTTTGTTTTTTTATCATATGTTGAACTCGTCCGCCTATGGATAAATGAAAAATCGCCAGGAGGTCGCACACCCGGGTTAAGGGCTCACTAGTGTCCATCCATAAATGAGGATTTTTGTTCATGATTAAGGCATGCGAAAAAAATAACCGCAGACATATAGTTGATATTTCGAGGATTATTTTTTGAGCATAACCCCAGTACGATCTGCCGGACCTACGGGGCAGGCGCAGAGATTGGGGAAAAAGACTATTTATGGATGGACATTCACTAACAATTTTTGTCCTGGACTGATAACAGCTTTATGTAACATCTCAATAAATTATTGATTCGGCTCAATATCACCATTTGATACAACAGAACTTATTGAGAAGTTACAGCTTTATCAGATAACTTATTCAAAATCCGCATCTTTTTTACCGTTAAACCATACGTTCGACTGATTTTGTGAAGGGTGTCACCGTTTCGAACTGTGTAATAACGTTTTGTTGTGGTTTTTGGGGAAACCTTTGTCGGTTTCGAAACTTGGGCTTTTTCGGGCCTGACCTGGTCTATCTTTTTCTGCAAATTATTCAGGGCTTTTGCAACGTGATCCATTCTTAACGTCATGGAGGTTTCCAATCGGTCAAAGCGATCCTTGAAGCCATCGAATGCTTGGGCCTGTTCTAAAACCTGTATTACTTTATCATCCATATCTTGAGATCGAACGACCTTTTCATCAAGCTTTTTTAAATATAATTTAACCCTACAATGAAACTTACCGTTGACACCAAATTCTGGATTCTGTCATGCTGGACTTGATCCGGCATGACAGAAATTGATCTATGGTCATGAACAAAAATAGCCATTATCCAGATCGTTCTGACTGAATTCCGGCTTTAGCCGGAATGACGGAGTGGTAAACGTCGTTGTAGGGTTAATATTTATAAATTCATATTTTGAAATTGTTTTTTTCTAAAAATTTATCTAAAATAAATCTAGTTCAGGATAAGTTTTAAACCGAACAGAGACCTTTCGAGACAGCGCACGAGAGGGAGAGGCATGCCATGATTGATGAAGAGACCAATAGGATAGCTTCTATTTTTGATGCCATGGATACAGGTGTGTATATTATAGATGATGATTACACGATAAAATTTATGAACAAAACCAGTATCGACGATTTTGGAGAAGGGTGTGGAAAGAAGTGTTATCAGGTGATTGCTCATCGTGACAAAGTATGCACATGGTGCAGAGCAAAAGAGAAATTTGAGGGAGAAACCCTCCGCTGGGACAACTATTTTCCCCACATCAACAAAGCGTTCGAGATCTTTGAATTACCTCTGCGAACAAGTGATGGAATCCAATCGCATATGTGCATATACCGTGACATTACAGAGGCAAATGAGCAAACTAAAATGCTTCGCGCCTCCATAGAAGACTACAGGAAATTATTTGAGCATGTGCGTGTCGGCGTTTACATGAGCAGCAAAGAAGGCAAATTTTTAGAGGTAAATCAAGCTCTTATAGATATGTTGGGGTATAAAAACAAAGAGGAATTTTTTAAAATAAATATTGCCGACGATCTTTATCTAAGCCCGGAAGATCGCCGAAAATACCAGGATATCATTGAACGAGACGGCCACGTCATTGACTATGAAGTTGATTTGAAGCGTAAGGATGGAAAAGTAATATCGGTGTTGCGTACCGCGCATACACGCTATGATCCGGAGGGGAATATTGTAGGATATGAAGGGATATGCGTAGATCAAACTCAAAGAAAAGAAATGGAGCGAAAACTTAAGAAAGCATATGATTTTCAAAAAAATCTTATTCAGACCTCAATAGACGGGATCGTTGCTAATGATCGTGCAGGAAATATCATTATTTATAATAAGGGCGCTGAAAACATTTTTGGCCATGTTCAGGAGGAGATTTTTGGGATTCACGTCACCCAGCTATACCCTGCGGGCAAAGCCAGGAAGATAAAGAAAATGATCTACGGAAGCGAATACGGCGGCTCCGGCCGTTTGCTTAATTTTGAAGTGGAAGTTCTCACCAAGGACGGCCAGCAAGTACCCATCCTGCTCTCCGCAGCATTACTCTACGATGAGGGAGAGGAAGTAGCTACTGTGGGCTACTTCAAAGATATGCGCGATATCAAACGGCTGCAACAAGAAGTCACAAAAGGCTTTTATGATCGCAACCTTATTCAGAGTTCAATCGATGCCATTATGGCCTCGGATAAGGATGGGACCGTAATTGTTTTCAATCATAGTGCCGAGAAATTGCTTGGCTATTCTGAGGATGAGGTAATCATGAAAATGTCCTTCAATGATTTTTTTCCGACAGCAATAGCCAAATACAGGGAAGAATTATTTTCCAGTGACTACGGGGGAAAAAACAGGCTTTTCCTTTATGAGACATATCTTGTTGACAAAACGGGCAACAAGATCCCGGTCCAGCTTTCAGCAACTGTTATGTTTGACCAGGGCGAAGAGGTCGGCACGGTGGCATTTTTTAGGGATTTGAGAGAGATCAGAAAAATGGAACAGCAATTTGCCGATCAGGCCAGACTGCTTCATGAGCACAAAATGATTTCTTTGGGCAGACTGTCCGCCAGCGTTGTCCATGAGCTCAATAATCCTCTTGCGGGCATCCTGAACTATATTCGTCTTATGCTCAAGATTATTAATAGAGGCGCTTTGAAACAAGAAAACATGGACAAATTTCAGAGATACCTGACTCTTGTCGAGAGTGAGACCGGCCGCTGCTCCAAGATCGTTTCCAATCTACTTGCTTTCTCACGAAAATCCAAACTCGAATTCAGAAAGATGAATGTTAATGAACTCTTGGAAAAATGCATTCTGCTCAGCCAGCACAAATTAATGCTTCAGAATATCCAGATTACAACCGATCTTGATCGGGGAATTCCAGAGGTGTTTGGTGACTTTAATCAAACCCAGCAATGCGTTATCAATCTCATTTTTAATGCCATTGACGCCATGCCTGACGGCGGCACCCTTACCCTGGAAAGCTCCTTTAATTCAAAGAAGAGGATGGTGGAAATAAAAGTCGAAGATACCGGATGCGGTATTGCCGAAAAAGACATTCACCAAATTTTCGATCCATTTTATTCCACCAAAACAGAGGGGAAAGGGGTCGGTCTGGGACTTTCCATGGTTTACGGTATCATCGAGGAGCATAAAGGAACAATCACGGTCAAAAGCAAGCCGGGGGAATACACCATTTTTACTATTAACCTCCCGGTAGATAAAATGGAAGATTAAGCGTCTGGAAAATGCTGAATAGACCGGCTTCTTATTTCCAGTCGAGTAATAGTTTAATCGTGGGATGATAAAAATTTCTCATCAAATAGACTTAATTTTTAATCTCGTTTTTGTTCCGGTTTACAGATGTCAGGTTCAACATCCATTTGCCAAGGAAAGCTTTAAGAATGGAAAGATTAAGATCTAATCGCAAATCCTGTTCCGAGAGGCCAAGGGCCAGCCCCAGAAACTGAGGAAGATAAAGGATGGGCATGCCCAGCTCCTCCTTGCACATTCCCGATATTTTTTTCTGATACGCCTCAAGGTTCATCTGGCACATGGGACATACCGTGACGATGGCATCTGCTCCCCGAGCCGCCTTTAATATGGCGGCTACGAGCTCCAGAGCTACTTCAGGCTTGGTGGTCATGTGAGCTGCTCCGCAGCATCTGCCCCCCATATTCCAATTATGGATCTTTGCCCCCGTGGCTTTAATAATCGATTCCATAGAGCGGGGTTCCTCAGGATCGTCAAAAACAGAGTACGGACGAAGGCACTGGCATCCATAATAGGGAGCGATACTAAGATTTATAAATGGTTTTTTCACGCGGGCAAAGATCTTTTCAGCACCCACGTCATTTGCTACTACGTCAAGGAGATGCCGAACACGCACCTGACCATTCAAGTGGAGCTTTTCCTCAGCTAATATGATGTTGATTTTATCAAGAAGTTCCGGGTCCTTTCGTATCTTTTCCTCAACCTTTTTTAGGTTCAGATAGCACGCGCTGCACGGAACAAGAATTTCCTCGACTCCCCCCATTTTCTCGGCCTTTGCAAGAACACATGCCGGTAATGCCAGAGAAAGAAGATGGCTTGTCGCCTCGGCAGCACTGGCGCCGCAGCAGGTCCAGTCTTCAATTTCCATCAGTTCTGCTCCCAGTTCCTGCATAAAGGCCCTGGTGGAGGAGTTGTATTCTAGAGCCGTTCCTTCAAGAGAACATCCTGGATAATATAGGTATTTCATATATACTCTCTTCAATCTTAAACCGAACAAGCCGGAACAAAAAAAAGAAAATTGAATATTGACGATTGACTATTTGTGGAATCGCTTCGCTCTATTTTTTTTATTAAAGTGGAAGAATACCTTCAATCTTCAATCTTCAATTGTCAATCTTCAATCATTTAAAGGTAAAAAAACAATTAATAAAGATAGTTCGCCACAAAAACCAAAAAATCCATTTTTAATCAACTTTGTTCTAACTCTTCCACCTTACGAAAGATCGCTTTTAACGCACCGTTTCCTTTTGAAGGAATCTCAAAAGAAATCTTTCCTTTGCCCATGAGTTTCATTCCCAAGGGGGCAAACTGAAGGGGCAGAAATGGGCTTTTCATGGAAATAAAATAAAGTGTCATCAACTCCATCTCCCGGACCCGGCCATGACGGCATACGCTCTCCATAAAACTTTTGTAAAAACGGATGCTCTTCTTATAAGGTGCTAGATTTTCCTTTGCAACTATCTGCTTGAGTGCGCTCATGGCGTCGGTAATGGGAAGACCCCGTGGGCATCGTAGGGTACAATAATAGCAGACAGAACATAGTGAGAAGGTCTTGGAATGGAAAATTGTCTCTTTTTCTCCCCTAAGGACATTGTACCACAACTGACGGGGTGTGAGATCCATGGCAAAGGCATTGGGACAAGAACCCGTACAAGTGCCGCACTGGATGCAGGTGCTTACCATATCCCGGATAGATGCCAGTGAATCAATGACCTGTGCCGATGCAGTTTCAGATCCCTGTTCGCTTTCTATTTCTTGCAGACGGTTCATGTGCCTCCCATTTTTGATTGATGATTTTCGATTGATGATCGAAGGCATTCTATCAAATTTATTAAAATAGTCAGAGCAAAACGATTTCATAAAACGACAATCGTTAATCCAAATCCGTTTATTCAAGTGCAAAGTCAATGACATCGAGCATTTGTCGGTCTGAAAACCCAGCAAGCACTGCCGCGCTGTTAGGACAAACCGTGGCGCATGATCCGCACCCCTGACACATAGCGACATTGACCAGCACCTTTTCCAGGTCGAGATCTAAGATGCGGGCACCATAAGGGCAGGCGTCAATACACTGTTCACATAAACTGCAAAGGCTGTGACGGATCTCCGCCACTACTTTTCCCGCAGGCATTTGTTCATAGGAAAGAATTCTTAACGCCCGCTGGGACGCAGCTTCGGCAGTGGCTATCGACTCTGTAATATTCCGGGGTGAATGAGTCAGGCCACAGGAAAAAACCCCATCTTTGAGTGAATCGACCGGTCTCCACTTATATTCAGCTTCCTCAAAAAAACCGTCCTGATCCATGGTTATTCCAAAGGCTTCTGTCAGGTCCTTAGAAAGTGCGGACACAATGCCGGTGGCAAGGACAACAAGATCGGCATCTATCCGGATTTTTTGCCCAATAATCGGCTCAAAGGCAATTACCTGAACAGATCCGTCTATAGTGATAACCTGTGGTTTCTCAGACACATGGTACGGAATAAAGATCACACCTGCCTTGCGGGCTTGAGTGTAATAGGTCTCAGTAAAGCCATATGTCATTATATCCCTATAAAGAATGTAGATAGCTATTTCAGGGTTTTGCTCCTTTAAATAAAGTGCGTGTTTTAATGCTCCGGCACAGCATATGCGACTGCAATAATTCCTCGGTTCCTCCCTGGAATCGACACATTGGATCATGACCACGGATCCCAGTATATTCGGTTTGAGGGTTTTATCCCCCAGTTTTTGCTCCAACTCCTTTTGGGTGATAATTGCCTTGTCAGTGCCGTAACCGTATGAGGTGGTAGTCGCCTCCGTACCTCCTGTGGCAAGGATTGTCACGCCATGTTCCACGGTTAAAGCGTCTTTTCCTTTGTGCTCTATGGTCGTATAAAAGCGCCCTACCTGACCATAGGACCCGGCTACACTGCTGCCGGTGTGCACCCGGATGAGCGGGTGTCTTTCCACTTTGAGCATCGTTTCTTTGAGAAGCGTCTTTGTTAAGTTTCCCTCGAGGGTTCGTTGTAACCAGTTAAGATTACCCCCCAACACCTCTTCTTTTTCTACCAGATCTACTTGAAAGCCGTGATCTGCTATACCAAGGGCGGATATCATTCCAGCGATTCCTCCACCCACTATCAGGGCCTTCTGGATAATCTGCACGCTGGTTACAGGAGCCGGATCAACCCATTTGAGTCTTCCAAGTCCAATACCCAATATAGCCATCAGTTTCTTGTTGACATCCGATATTTCATCAGTTGAAGGAGTTTCGGCTTTAAACCTCGATCCGTGAGCTAAGTGCACTATATCAACCACATCTATAAGAGCAGGATCAAGACCCACCCGCCGCCCCAGTTCCTTGATTTTTCGTGCATAAATATAGGGAAGACAAGCACCAATCAATATCCGGTTTGGTTTATGTTTTTCCACCAGTTCGACAAGGTTTTCCCAGCCCGAGACAGTACAGGTTTGTTCAAGAAAAACGACCTGATCCACCGCTGGATCCGTCTCAAGGCGCCGAGCAAGTTGTTTGGTGTCTAAAAGTTTGGGAAGCAAATCACCGCAGGTGCAGACAGCTACCATAATCTTGGGAGGAGCCTGTGAAATCTCGAGCAAAGGCTCATTGGGTATATGATCGGAATTAAGACTGCCCCCGGCGGTATGAATAACGCGGGATGCAGATAAAGCAGCAGCCGAAGCCTGAATCACAGATTCATTGATATCTTTAAGACCGGAGAAGGAACCTCCCAATAGGATCCCTTCTTGATCTGTTAGCGTTAATGAAAAAGGTTGGGTCTGAGGGAATCCCCACTGATTAAGAGGTATTCCCACCATTTCAGAAAGAGCTGTCGTGCCTGAAGCCGGCTTTTGGCCGACGGAAAGTACTACCATGTCGAAGACCTCTTCTCGACAGGCCCCGGAATAATCAATATGACTGATAATAAGATCGCCGCTGGTTTCATCCAGAACAACGGTATGAACACGCCCTCTTTCAAAACGAACCCCGTGTTCCTTTTCCGCCCGATCTCGATAGCGCTGAAAGGACTTCCCAAAGGTACGCATATCCATGTAAAAGATAGTTGCTTCCAGCTCAGACTTTTCCTTGGCCAAAAGGGCTTCCTTTATAGCGTACATACAGCAGACAGAGGAGCAAAAATCGGCGTCGATCTGAATGTCTCTTGATCCCACACACTGAAGCCATGCCACCCTTTGGACCGGTTTGCCGTCTGAAAGCCGTATCAAGCGACCTTGGGTGGGTCCGGTACCACTTAGAATCCTTTCGAACTCAAGACTTGTTACCACATTCGGATAAACACCATATCCGAAAGTATTCTGGCCGCTGGCAGGATCAAAATAGGTTGTACCACCACAAAAGACTATGGCACCGACTTCCATCGGGGGTTCTTTGGCTGCTTTAAGATCCTGGTATATTCGAATGACCATGGGAATAAGAGT
>CAZKDT010000116.1:0-8366 GCA_964551515.1 uncultured Desulfobacteraceae bacterium
CACATTCACATTATTAAAAACTACTTAAACCATTATTATATCCAGATTTCAATCTTGAAAAATCGGAAAAACAAGAAGAACAGGGTAACTGCCAGTACAATCTTTAAGGTTTTTTCACTGAATAGCTTCTGGGCACGGCTGCCCAGCATTCCGCCCACAAAACCACCGATGATAATGGCAAGCATCAGCACCATATCAGGCATATAGCTGTTTAGCAGGTAGCCAGCGAAAGAACCAATACTGCTGAAACAGGTACCGATAAGAGAAATCGGCACCGCCACATACATGGGGAGTGCACCTATGGTGGTCATGGCGGGCACGAGTAAAAATCCGCCGCCGATACCGAAACATCTGGATACAATACCGATGCCGATTCCCAGCAGACCAAAAAGCAATGGGTTAATCGTAAACTCCTCGCCCCAAAACTTGAAGCTATAATTGGTTAAACCGGTCTTGACCGGTTCGATTTTACCCATCACGGCAGCACGCCCTTCAGCTTTGGCTTTTGCAATCTCTTCGTTGAACTTTTTCACCATTGCTTTGATAGACTTCCTTTTTTCCATAGCCTTTGGCGTGAGCTCTTGAAGGGTCTTGGCCCCCATGAGTACTACCACAACTGCAAGCCACTCTTTATACGACTTCATGGGAAGGTACTGAACCACATATTTCCCCAGCCATATGGAACCCATAAAAATACCCAAACCAAAGGAAATACCCACCGGCCAGGCAACACGCTTTTCCACAATCGCATACCGGTAGAACGATCCCAAAGGTGAAAACAAGGTCAGGGCCATGTTCGATGGTCGAAGCACATTTGCGGCATTGATCCCGATGGGACCTGCCGTTTGCACAACGATGACCTGGAAAGCTGCCATGAGCATACCACCGGCGGCGCCGATCATGGAAAAATATATGCTCACCAGAATTGCGCCGATGACAATCCAGAGAGGATTCATATAGCGGCCGCCCAGTTTAAGCCACCAGCCGTTGCCCTTGACATTATAACTGCTGGATTTTACACCGTTTACATAAACATCAAACATGGTATCAGGGGGCGTATGACGAAAAGATTTAAAAGAGGCCTTGAATTTCCCTGTGTTTTTATCCAGATCAATGGATGTACCCTTATCCCAGTAGTTATGTGTTTTATTATAATCTCCAAGAACACTCCGGGCAAAAATAGTAACTTTGCCAACATTGGTTTTTTCTTTGACAATGGTATTGATACCATAATTGCTTTCGTGGGCATACTTAAAGAAATTCCAATCCTTTGCTGTTTTGATGTTTACGAGAACACTTTTTGCTTCTTCATCAAGATCGTCATACTTTGACAACTTGAACATGGTAGTTTCATAGAGACCTCTTTTGCCTTGCTGGGTAAAGAAAGACGGGCCGCCGAATTTCTTTTTACCCACCTTTCCGAATTTTTCCGGTTTGGTGGTCAGCATATAATAAAGAACAGGTATTGTCGAATCTTGGGTGAATTCTTTTTTCTTTTCATCTTTTTTGAACCTTTTGATTTCATGTACACCCTTGGCATCTATGGGTGCAAAGGTTTTTTGAGATGCGATTGCAAGGTAAAGGTCTTGACCGGGATCAATGGTCCCTTCTATGGTCACCATATCACCGGCTTTGTATTCGGCCGCAGATATTGCAGTTGATGCGCAGACAACGTTTGGAAACGTCATAAAGACAGCAATGGAGAAAACAAATACCCCTGATAAAAATAATCTTTTTTTCATCCTTCCCTCCTGAAGTGTATTTAAAAAATAATGGTTAATAAAATTCTTTATCAATTCTTAAAGCTTAAAATATTTCAACTTGTTCGGACGCTTTGAATGCCGGCTCTTAATAGAAAACCGTTACTTTTGATCTTGTTCGCGCAGCCTAAGATATTTAATTGCCAGCATTGCGCCCAGTTCACTGCACACAATACCAACTGTTAAGCAAAATATAAGACTCCATCTCCCAAACAAATCTTCGTATCCCAGATAGAAAAAGATTATCGTTAGTATCACGCAGCTTATTATTCCATTTAAAAGTCCTGCTCCCATGGACGATATTCGCCTGAACTCTAGACGATCCATGTTTCTGATCAGCAGTGAATAGCCTGTTACTGCCGCATTAAAAGCTATTATCCACGGAATGAATCCTTTCACATAAAAAAGGGGTAATAAAGTTAACAGGAACATGGTAAGAAGAATAGTGCCGGTTACACCAAGGAGAATAGAATAAGCAAAATTACTCAAAAGATGTATAAAAGAATTCTTCTTAAAATAGTCTTTGGCGTTTATGATGTAAGTTATTAAAAAATCAGCCATATATTAAGCAAAGCATCCTAACCTAAAAAAAATTGTTATTTGCTAAAAGCGATATTTTTTTTACATGATATCGCCTTTAGCAACAGGCATTACCAGGTTGTTTGATTAACGGTTCTTTTTAGATGGAGGGGAAACAACCGGTTTTGATCTTTATTGCAGATCAATAATTGTGCCATATGCAGCTTATCTTTTGAATTTCTTCTAACCTATGGAATTTATAGTGTTTTATTTTCTGTATAGCTTGGCATGATCAAAACTCGGGAAAATACAGGCAAATAAAGTGCAAAGATAAAGTGACAGTTGGGGAGATGTTTCCAGATATTACTAATAATTTAGGAGGATTATTAATTTTGCAATATTTTATTGCGATGCAATTAATTGCTTGCACCCTTTCTGAATTCGTACGATTTAATACCACTCTTTTTCATGATCTGCTGCAAAGATTGTCTTTCCAGGCCGCATATCTGGGCGGCTTTTGTTACATTCCCACCTGACCTCTGGAGTAAAGAACTAATATAACTGACATTAAAATGCTGTAAAGCTTGCTTTTTTGCATCTCTATACGGAAGGTTACCCTCTCCATTTAGAGAAAAAACATTCTTTTGTGGAGCATTCCATCCTATATTTATTGGCTTTACTTCATCACCAGGTGTCATAATTACAGCTTTTTTTAAAACATTTTTTAATTCTCTTACATTTCCATTCCAGTTCCTGGTTACAAATATTTCCATAAGCTCAGGAGAAATTTGTTTCTTTTTTCTGTTAAATATAGTGCAATATTTTGTTAAAAAAAACTCAACTAAAAGAGGTATATCCTCTTTTCTATCATCCAATGGAGGCATTTTTATATCAACCACGCAGAGCCGGTAAAAAAGATCTTCGCGAAAGTCATTTTGCTCCATTTTAGCTTCTAAGTCGCTATTCGTTGAGGCAATGACCCTCACATCAACCGATATGGTCTTTGTACTGCCAAGTGGCTTGAATTCCTTATCTTCCAGTACCTGAAGGAGTTTGGCCTGGACAGATAAGCTGATGTCACCAATCTCGTCTAAAAAGATCGTGCCGCCGCTGGCTTTTTCAAACAAGCCCTTTTTGTTTTGAAGGGCATGTGTAAAAGCTCCCTTTGTATATCCGAAAAGCTCACTTTCAAGAATATTTTCCGGAACATTCGGGCAACTGACACGGACGAACGGCTTTGTACTCCTGGGACTCAAATCATGGATGGCTATAGCTGCCAGGTTTTTGCCTGTCCCCGACTTTCCTGTAATCAAAACAGTAACGTCTGTTTTACTTATCATTTGTATTTTATCATATATTTGCTGTATTTCCGTACTGACACCAATAAAGTCTTGAAAGGTTTCACTTTCCTTGATCCGTTTTCGCAGATTCAGGTTTTCCCGAAGTAATCTACCTCGTTCAAGAGCTTTTTTCATCATGCGGATGAGGTCATCATGCTCAAACGGTTTTGTAATGAAATCATATGCCCCTTTTTTAATCGACTCCACCGCTATTTCTATGATGCCGTGTGCTGTCATCATAACTACCGTGAGCCACGGATCGAGCTGTTTTATCCTTTCAAGGAGTTCAATTCCATCCATACCGGGCATGCGTATATCCACAAGAGCCATGTCAAAAGGTTTGCTTTGAATAAGCCGCAAGGCATCGCATCCGCTTAAAGCGATTTCGACCTCACAATCCAGATCTTGGGCAATGGATCGTTTTAAAAGTCTGAGCATATCTATTTCATCATCTACGATTAAAAGTTTTGTTTTCATCTGTTAATGGAATATCCTTTCATCTTTATCATGGCAAGCAGGAAGCTCAACCTTAAAGGTTGCCCCAATTCCCGGTTCGCTCTCAGCAAAAATCTCACCGCTGTGTTCCTTAATAATCCCGTAGCTCACAGACAACCCGAGGCCCGTACCCTGCCCCGTGGGCTTTGTGGTAAAAAACGGATCAAATATCTTGTTAAGAATGTTTTTTGGAATTCCGTAGCCTGTGTCTTTGACTGTAATGCATACCTTTTTTTGTTTCGGAATAAAGGTAGTTATTATTGTAAGGCTGCCGGAATTCGGCATGGCCTGCCTCGCATTCATCAAAAGGTTCATAAATACCTGTTTTAGTTTTTCGTTATCCCCCGTAATCGGCGGAATATTATCATTAAATATTTTTTTAATACTAATGTTATCAAGCATAAAATGGTGCTTGATGACAGCAATGACTTCTTCGATTGTTTGATTGATATCGATTTTGACCTTCTTGGTTTCAGTCCTTCTTGCAAAATTAAGAAGAGCCTCAACAATCATTTTACAATTGCGAGTATGCTTTTCTATTGTTTTTAAATCCTCATTTTTTTGAGATTCCACAGATTCGTTCCTGATAAGAAGCTGGGTATATCCCAAAATTAATCCAAGGGGGTTATTGATCTCATGGGCCACGCCTGCTGCAAGCTGGCCCAGGGATGCCAGTTTGTCCGCCTGCAGCAATTGCCGCTCCATATTTTTGCGATGGGTTACATTTTTTATGAACCCTTCGTATCCTATAATATTACCATCATCAATGTGGGGCATACTACTGATAAGGACCTGAAGTTCGCGGCCGTTTTTTGTTCTTAAGGTACAATCCCAATCCTTAATAAAACCATTTGAGTGAATTTTCTCAAAAAGTTTTTCAATTCGATCAGGCTTTACAAGGAACTCATTAAAATTAACCCCTTGAAACTCACCAGCAGACATATAACCCAGCATTGAAATACCTGCTTGATTAATGTCCATAAAATTGCCGTGCTTATCGATTACAAAAATAAGTTCCATGGATCCTTCAAAAATACGGCGGTATTTCCTTTCCGACTTTTTTATAGTTTCCCTTGAATTCTTTAATTGCGTTATGTAATCTCTTAAGGCCATTGCCATGGCGTCAAAGGACTCGGCCAGTCGTTGTATTTCATCCCCTGAGTTCTTCAAATAAACAGGACAGCTTTTGCAGTTTTCAATCTTTTTTGAATAATCGCCATCAGCGCAATTCGGACACATGGTGCCTGCAAGATACCAGCAGCGCCTGTATATGTCACCAAAAGCAGGACATTCCTCCCTGTTACAGTTCATGATCTCCCAGCAGTTTTTCACCAACAAAGGTGCTGCCTGCGCACTTAAATTACCCCTTAATGCATCTTCCGATGCCTGATACAGTCTTTCTATTCTTTTTGTAACATGATTAGCAAAACCTGCTCCAATCAGACCTGCCATCAATATCGACAATCCCATTATAAAAACAATCATCCATAAAAATTCTTTTATTGTCTGATCAATTCTCGTCCTTGAAAGACCCACCCTTACGGTTCCAATACGGTTATTACCTATAAACGAAGGAACGGCAAAATCATAAATTAAATCCTTTCCCGTGTTAAGGAGTTTGATGCTGTAATCCTGATTTTCAGGAATCCTGTTTGCTGTTTTAAGTTCTATAGGAAAACCACCCGTAAAGGTGTGAGCCAGGGTTTGCCCACTTTTATCAAGTATAAATGCATACGAGATGTCAGCATTTGTAGCAATTAATTCACCGATTAAATTCTTCATTCGCAAGAAATCCATACCTAAAATCGGGTCCTGGCTTCGGGCAGCAAGATTTAAAGCAATGGATATCCCCCTGTGTTTACACTCGCTTGATAATGTCTTTGCCACTATTGTTTTAACAGGAAGGGCCATTAAAAAACCGGAAAGTAAAACGATAGAAATTATTCCGGCATAGACCTTCCCTCGAAATCCTAATTTCATTTTAAATCGCTTCAATGATTACTCTCTTTTAAGCAGTGTCCGGGATAATTTGATTTTTATATAACAAAAATGGGTTTTTTTACGAATTCGTCAATTAAAATAGGTAAAAAACCGATATAGGTCAAAAAACATGTCATATTACTGCCATAAATTATTTGCACTGCAATTCTACTCCATCTTAACATTTAATCGTTTATTATCATTTATTATATCTCACATTATATGGAAAACTGCAATAAACAAATGGCATTTATCACACCATATTTCAAAACACTATGACAACTTAAAAGATATGATTTATATATTACATTTAAATTTCAAGAGGTTGTCGTTATTCATAAAAAGATACAGCCAAAATGGCACATATTTTGCTGAATGTGGTGCATCTATCAATTGTGAAATCAATTGTGAAATGAAAATTTTGTGAAATGAAAATTTTGAATTGACGATTCGGTTTCTATATAATTGCTTACAAATAAATTAAATTTAAGGAGGAATTTATTATGAAAAAGGTCATCCATACACTTTGTTTTATGTGTACTGTGCGATGTCCGATAGAAGTGGTGGTTGAAAATGATAAAGTTGTCAGTATAAGGGGCAATTCATATGTATCTGCCATGAAGGGGGGGGTTTGCCCCAAGGGTGCTGCCGCCGTTGGAACATTGGATGATACGCAAAGGGTACAATCTCCCATGATTCGTACCGGCAACAGGGGTTCCGGTCAATGGAAAAAGGTGACATGGGATGAAGCCCTCGATTACACAGCGGAAAAATGTAAAGATATCTTTGCAAAATATGGCAGTAAAAGTTCGGTTTATTGTGAAAGAACCAACCTGATCTCAGACATTTCCAAATCCTTCCAAAAGGCTATCGGGTCACCCAATCACTTTACACACGATACTATCTGCAAAGGGGCAATCAACACTGCCTGCAGATCCATCATAGGATATACCGATGGCCAGATCAATGCTGACTGGGGCAATACCAAGCACGCTGTACTCTATGGCAGAAATGTTTTTGAAACCACAGAAATAAAAGGTATGAATGGTCTTATTGGAGCCATGGACAAGGGGGCAAAACTGACTTATATCGATCCGAGAGTGACTATTACAGCTGCTAAGTCCACAGATTATAAAATGATCCGGCCTGGTGGTGATCTTGCCTTCAACTATGCCCTGATGCATGTAATCATCAAAGAAAAACTTTATGATACAGAATATGTTGATCGCTGGATCAAAGGTTTCAAAGAACTTTCCACTTTTATAGATCCCTATACTCCTGAATGGGCTGAAGCGGAGACCAATATCCCAGCCGGGGATATCATTAAACTTGCCAGGGAAGTAAGTAAAGCCAGACCATCGGTTTTCTTTCATTATGGTTACAGGGGCTCCCATCATCCCACAGAAACATATTTCAGACGTTCCATAATGATTTTAAACGCCCTGATGGGCAGCATTGAAGCAAAAGGCGGACTATTTATTAAAAAAGGCCCCAAAGACGCCGGCCTTGAAGCTGGATTACGAAAATTTTCAGATCAAAAGTTTCCCGAAATGGAGGATACTCGCAGATTCGATGGATGCGGGCAAGATAAATTTCCTATTGCCGACACGGCACACGGGGTGGGGACTATGCTCCCCTATGCCATCCTAAATGAAGACCCCTATCCTATCAAAGTCCTATTTGCTTTTCGCTTTGATCCTCTCTACTCAAACCCTGACTATCAACAAAGCCTTAAGGCCTTTCACAAACTGGATCTTATAGTTGCAAGTGATATCAACTTTGGCGGAACCACAGCTTTGGCTGATGTTATTCTGCCGGAATCCTTTTTTCTGGAACGGTCAGATCCCTTGCAAATGGGATCAAGTTTAAAACCTGCAATAAACAGAAGAATTGCTTGTGTCAAACCACGATTCGACACAAAGCCCATGTGGTGGATTATAAAACAACTGGCAGACCGTCTTGGGGTAGGAGAATTTTTTCCCTATGAAACAATTGAAGATATATGGAATTATCAACTTGCGGATATGAATATCAAAATAGAAGATTTTGATGAAAAGGGATTTGTCTCATTAAGTGATAAACCAATCTGGTGGGATAGAAAAAACGGAATAAACTTTAAAACCCCTTCAAGTAAAATCGAGTTTGTTTCCGGTCTGATGGAGGACAATAATATTCCTTCCCTTCCATCCTATGAAAAACTGGATGCACGGGAAGGATCTTTCAGGCTCATGTGCGGGCGATGCGCTGCCCACACCAATGTTATGACACAGAA
>CAZKDT010000117.1:0-8343 GCA_964551515.1 uncultured Desulfobacteraceae bacterium
GCCTTGCAATGGCAAGCGGGTCTGTGTCCAAAAAAGGAAATTCCTATACTATCATGGTGTCAATTTAACCTATTGAAAAGAAAAAGTTTAACAAACATAGTTGTTTTGAACTGGATAATTAAAAGGAGGTCCTGTGAAAAAGTGGCAATGTATGGTGTGTGGTTACATACATGAGGGGGATGAACCGCCTGAAGAATGTCCTGTGTGCGGAGCTGATCGAAGCAAATTTATTGAGATAGTTTCTGAAGAACCGGTGGAAACGGAAATAGATCAGCCGGAACTTGAAGACAAAAAGATGGATTCAAAACCTGAACCACCTATTTTCCGCCCCAAACTAAACTTTATTTTTGATCTGATGGTAAAGCATCATGTCCATCCGGTTTCAGTCCACATCCCAAACGGAGTACTTCCAGCTTCTGTTATATTTATTGTTTTAGCCGCACTGTTCAATTTCAGCGGTTTAAGTCAGGCCGCTTTTTACAATCTGATATTTGTTGTTCTTACCCTGCCGTTGGTCCTTTTTTCAGGGTATATCGAATGGCAAAAAAAATACAGAGGCCAACTGACTCGGCTGTTTAAAACTAAGATCATTTGCGCTGCCGTGGTTTCATTAACGGCGATCATTTTGGTGGTATGGCTTTTCATTGATCCCCAGGCAGCAACTTCATCGAATAATTTGTTATTTCTTCTGATTAACTTGGTCATGCTCACTGCAGCCGGCATTGCTGGGTTTATTGGGGGAAAATTTGTTTTTAAAGACTAAATAAAAAGAAAAAGAATGAGGCAAAAAAAATTCGGTGTTTGCTGAATTTAGTTTAAAATTAAAAAAATCAGTTTAAATTAGAAAGGAGAAGATCAATGAGTCAAACAGAACAAAATTTATTGGAAGCATTTGCAGGTGAATCACAGGCCAACCGTAAATATCTGGCATTTGCAAAAAAGGCAGATCAGGAAGGTCATACCCAGGCTGCCAAACTCTTTAGGGCGGCGGCAGAGGCTGAAACGGTGCATGCCCACGCCCACTTGAGGGCTCTCAAAGGGATAAAAACAACCGCTGAAAATCTTAAGGAAGCCATTGCCGGTGAAACCCATGAATATAAAAACATGTACCCGCCCATGATCGAAACGGCAAAATCGGAGGGTAACAAAGCGGCGGAGCGCAGCTTCACATATGCCAATGCTGTTGAGAAGGCGCACGCCGATCTTTACCAAAAAGCTCTGGACAATCTGGATAATCCGGAAGAAGTGGAATGTTATTATGTGTGTTCCGTTTGCGGCTATACCTGTGAAAATGAGCCGCCCGAAACATGCCCGGTTTGCAAAGCTAATATCAAAGCTTTCTCCAGGGTTGAATAAGAGGTGAGCCAAATGAAATGTCCGGTTTGCGGGTGTATTAAATTTTATGTGAAAGATCCGGCCGATGAGTATGAAACCTATGAGTTTGAAAACAGGGATGGTGTGATTTGCTTTGATTCTGATGTTAGTGATTCCGAAATTCCTGAAATAGGTAAAGAGACCGAAACGTATTGTAATAAGTGTGTCTGGCACGACAAATTTAAAACATTAACAAAGAAAAGAGATTAAAAATAAAAAAGGTATTGGTTGCGTATTACAGTAGAACAGGAAATACGGAAAAAATTGCGGAATATATTGGAGAAGGAATTCGCATAACGGGAAATAGTGCCGAACTGAAAAAGATTTCTGAAATAAAAAGTGAAAAAGATCTGGAAGGATACGATGGATTTGTTTTCGGCTGTCCGACGTATCATAGAGATTTAACCGCCGGCATGAAAACATTTCTTTTTTTGGCTGAGAAGGCAAATTTGGTAGGGAAAATGGGCGGAGCTTTCGGTTCCTATGCACATAGTGGAGAATCTGCAAATATGATTTATGATACCATGCTTTATGTTTTCAAAATGGACATGGTCGATTTGGGTGCATTAGATCTTAAAGAACAGGTTCTTGAAACAGATGGGGGGTTGCGCGCTTGTCAAGATTACGGAAAAGCTATTGGTCAGAAATTTAATTAGGGTTCACGAAAAAATAAATTTATAATTTTGAGAGTTGAGACACGGCTGGTAAGGCACGAAAACTTAAGGAATATCAGGCATATTTCGAGTTTTCGTAACGCAACTAGCCGGGATGAATCGGCATCCAAAATCTGAAGTTTTTTTATAAAGCAAAGGAGGAGAACATGAAAGTAAAAGTCACAGAAAATTGTATGGGAGACCGGCGCTGCAACGATCTATGCCCCGAGGTTTTTGAATATGATGAGGATCAACTGAAGTCCATCGTTAAGGTTGATGAAGTCCCCGGAGAATACCAAGCGATTGTGAGGCAGGCTGCGGATGAATGCGGAGCTCAGGCCATTATAATAGAAGATGATTAGTCGTAAGACTTTGTTCGTTGTAACTTTAAAGGAGCCAGATTTGACGGTCTCGTAAAAAGTCAGATTTTGATGGCAAAGTAAAAAGCTCCAAATTCAAGGCGCGCAAATTCCGAGGAATCGGCTATCCGCCGGTCCCTGAGGGAACGTACATATAGTACGTCGCAGTGACGAGGAATGCAGTACAACACAGAAGTTGGACTTTTTACGAAGCCATCAGGTTTACATTCTTTATAAATCTCAGGAGATTTGTCATGAAAGAAATGTCGATTCTCATTGGTGGAAAAGCGGGTGATGGTATCCGGCAAGCCGGGCACACACTTGCCAGACTTTTAAATAGAATAGGCTATCGTATTTTTTTCTACGATGATTATCCCTCGCTTATTCGTGGTGGGCACAATTTTTCCATTATAAGGGCCTCAAAAAAGAAAATCGAAGCTCACAAGGAAAAGGTTGACCTTATAGTGGCCTTAAACCAGGATGCGGTAGAAAAGCACAAACATCGCCTCAACTCAGGTGGGATGATTCTCTATGATTCTGAAAAAGTTGAGGCCCGAGGAGTCGGGGTTGACTTTATGGGCATCGTCAAGGAATTGGAAGGGGTACCCATTATGAGAAACACGGCCGCCATCGGGGCACTGGCCAAAGTTTTGAATATTGAATGGCCGGTGTTGGAAAGTGTCATGATGGATACCATAGAAAAGGAAATTGATTTAAATATTAAGATTGCTCAGTCGGCTTATGATAGGGTAGAAAAAGCCTGGTTATCCGTTCCCAAGCTGAATCAAAAAATGCTTCCATTGGTATCAGGAAATGAGGCCATCGCACTGGGAGCGGTGCAGGCAGGGCTCAATATGTATATAGCTTACCCTATGACCCCTGCATCGGCTATTCTTCACTACCTGGCAGAACATGAAGATGACCTGGGTGTGGTAACCATACACCCCGAAAGCGAGATTGGCGTTGCCCTTATGGCTCTGGGAGCCGCTTATGCCGGAGCCAGGATCATGGTTGGCACTTCGGGCGGTGGATTTGCACTGATGACCGAGGCTTTGAGTTTATCCGGTCAGGGTGAGTTACCGATTGTATTTGTAATGGTCCAAAGACCCGGACCGAGTACTGGAGTGCCCACTTACACAATGCAGGGCGACCTTTCTTTTGTCATCCATTCCGGTCATGGGGAGTTTTTAAAGGTGGTGCTGGCTCCCGGAAATGTTGAGGAAGCCTTTTATCTAACCGGCCTGGCTATGAACCTTGCCTGGAAGTTTCAAATTCCTTGCTTTGTTCTTTCTGACAAACACTTAAGCGAGAGCATATTCAGCTTTGAAGCTGATCTTAAAAAGGTAAAACCTGAAGATTCACTTCTTTGGGATGGTCAAGGGGAATATAAACGATATCTTAATACTCAAAACGGCATTTCCCCGCTGGCCTTTCCCGGAAATCCGGCGGCAATTGTTAAAGCAACCTCTTATGAGCATGATGAATATGGTATAACCACTGAAGAATCAGAGCAAATCGTCAAGATGCAGCAAAAACGTTTGCGCAAAAAAAAGACGATAGAAAATGAACTTTCTAAGCATGAACAGGTAAAGGTTTATGGTAATCTCGAATCAAAAACAGTTTTACTTTGCTGGGGCTCCACCAAAGGGGCCTGTATGGAAGTGGCTGAAGAATTAGGACTTAAAGTTGTTCAACCTCTGGTACTTGAGCCGCTACCAATAGAACCTTTGAAAAAAGTTTTATCCAATGCGGATAAGATCATCGATGTTGAGGTTAATACTACAGGCCAACTGGCAAAACTCCTTTCAGCTCATGGTATCTGTATTGACGATATGATTTTGCGTTTCGACGGTCGTCCTTTTACAGTAGATTTTCTGTTAGAAAAGGTAAAGGAGGTGCTATCGTGACAACAGCAAAAGAATTAGGAACCTATGCCCAAAACACATGGTGCCCGGGTTGTGGTAATTTTGGCATTTTAAATTCTATCAAAAAAGTCTTAGCCGATTTTAAAGAAGAAGGTCTTGATCTTAACAAGCTGGTTCTGGCATCCGGGATAGGGTGTCATGCCAAGATAGTAGACTATATTAAAGTGAATAGCTTTTACTCCATTCATGGGCGAGTCCCTCCTCCAATTACAGGAATCAAGTTAGCCAATCCGGAGCTGGTGGTGATCGGCCATGCTGGTGATGGAGATGCTTATGGCGAGGGTATCGAACATCTTATTTTTAGTGCCAAGAGAAATATTAATGTGACTTTTATCGTCCATAACAACAGGGTATACGGTCTAACAACCGGTCAGTTTACCCCTACCAGTCCCGCAGGATTTAAAGGGCGATCAACCCCCGGGGGAAGCCCTGAAGATCCGTTGAACCCCATTGAGCTGATGCTATCTGCCGGAGCCACCTTTGTGGCCAGGGGCTTTTCGGGTAAACCAAAACATCTTCAGCCCTTGATTAAAGCTGCTATCAAACACCAAGGTTTTGCCTTTATTGATGTCCTTCAACCCTGCTTCACCTTTTATAATACTTATGATTTATACAACCAAAAGGTCTACGAACTAACAGACAAGGAGCATGATTCTTCAGATAGAGAAGCAGCTTTTGCTAAAGCCGGAGAATGGGCTTACGGAGAAGGTGAGCGGATTCCGATTGGTATCTTTTATCAGATAAAGAAGCCCACTTACGAAGAAAAGATTTTGGAGGGGAGAATTCCTGTTAAATTGAAACCAGGGAATATAAGATCTATTCTTGAGAAACATATATAGTGCCTGAACGAAAACTGTCTTTTCCGCCAATATTGAAGACGTCGCCGGCGTTTTAAAGATTACGCGTATCAATGTAGGTTACTGGCTTAAAGTGCCAAAGGAAAAGAGAAAGGATGCAACGGAAGCACTGAATATTTATTTGAAGTTGTGCCCGGGGGCACAAAGTGTTATAGGGTGTATAGATATCAGCCATGAACTGATCATGGAAGACCTATAGCATTTTGAAAAATAACTTTTCGCTTCAAGTAAAATTAGAAAGGAGAATTTCATGGCAGTAATTACCATCAGCAAGGAATTTGGAACCCAAAGCGAAAAAGTGGCGATTCAGGCAGCACAAAGGCTCGGCTACGAATATATTGGCAAACAGTTAATTGCCGAGATTGCCAGAAAACTCCGCATATCTGAGAACGAAGCGGAAGTTTTTCGCAAAACTTCTCAGTCTCGAATCCTTCGTTTTGTAGATCGTTTTACATGTTCTATCGTTCAAAAGGTCGTTGACCGCGAATATGGTTGTCTGGACGACAAAAATTATTATGAAACAACTAAAAAACTAGTCGAGAATGTATATGAAGCCGGTGATGCTATTATTTTAGGATGGGGGGGGCAGTGTATTTTACGAGGCAAGCCCAACACCCTCCATGTTCGTTTGGTGAAGGATGATGAAACAAAAATCAAGGAGGTAATGCAAAACAAAAATTTGAATTACGATGCTGCAATGGCACTTATCGAAAAAGACGAAGGCGATTTAAAGGCTTACATCGAACATTACTTTAATGAAAACTGGAACGCCGCACATCTTTACGATCTGATTATTGATATGGAGAAAAACTCGGTCGAAAAGGCCGTTGATCTGATCTGTGACAACGTGAAGCACAAGATCCAATAACCATTGCCACGGATCTACTTTTATTATAAAAAACCATTCTACAATAACACGTTAGAATCGGATGGATAAAAACCTGTCTCCAACAGGCCGCTGAGTGGACGAAAATAAGGTCTATTCGAATTTGGGGAATAAGAAATTATGCCGTTGAACTCCAGCACGTATATGGCATTTACCCGGCAGCTAATTGCCAATCAAATTTTAAGACCCACCCAGAGATTTTTCAGAAAACAGGTTGCAAGCAGCGTGTTACTTCTTGCGGTTACGGTTATTGCCCTGGTTTGGGCCAATTCCAATATTGCCGAAACTTATCACAGCTTCTGGCACACCAAAATTTCTTTTGATTTCGGTGAGCTTCATATCAGCGAATCATTGGTCCATTGGATAAATGACGGTCTAATGGCCCTATTTTTTTTACCGTGGGCCTGGAAATCAAGCGCGAGCTTCTGGTGGGAGAACTGGCATCACCTAAAAAGGCATTGTTGCCGGCAATCGCGGCTCTGGGGGGGATGTTGGTTCCCGGACTTATCTATATTGCCTTTAACCTGGGTTCCTCAAACATAGATGGGTGGGGTATCCCCATGGCTACGGACATTGCTTTTGCTCTGGGCGCCATCGCCATATTCGGTCACAAACTACCTGTAAACCTGCGAGTATTTCTTGCTGCTTTTGCCATTGCGGATGACCTGGGTGCGGTATTGGTTATCGCCATATTCTATACCAAGGAAATTGTTTGGTTTTATGTCTTTGTCTGCCTTATGCTTACCCTTTGCCTTGCCATAGCGAATCTCCTTTGGATCAGATGGACACTGGTCTATGCCGCTTTGGGACTCGCCATATGGTTTTTTGTATTAGGCTCAGGAATTCATCCGACAGTGGCAGGAATCATTGTTTCCCTGTTCATTCCGGCCCGTGGCAGGTATGATACCGATCGTTTTTTGCAGAATGTAGATCAAATAATGGCAAAATTCAAGTGCGAGGATCAGAGCTGCGGATACTCAATTCTTCTTAATCAAGAACATATGCATGCCGTACATGCTCTAAAATTAGCCTGCCATGACGTGGAAACACCGTTGCAGCGACTGATGCACGTTTTACATCCATGGGTAGCGTTTACGATTTTACCTTTTTTTGCTTTGAGCAACACGGGCTTGAATTTTCATGGCGTTAATTTTTTAGAAGTGGCAGTACACACCGTAAGCCTGGGCATTTTTTTCGGACTGGTATTTGGAAAGCCATTGGGAGTGATGCTTTTTTCTTATATAGCGGTAAAAACCGGATTGGGTTCCTTGCCCAAAAATGTCAGATGGTCACATATTCTTGGAAGTGCGATGCTCGGAGGAATCGGTTTTACCATGTCCCTGTTTATTGCCGACCTTTCATTCTCATCTGTTCACATGCTCAACTATGCCAAGATAGCAATTCTGTCGGCATCCGTACTATCAGCAATGATTGGAATCACTTTCCTCGGCATTATCAGCAGCACAGCTTCAGTTAAAAGGTTAACGCCACCAGATGATCCGAACTAGTGTCCAGAAAGCTATCCATGATGATACCAGAACTTGAAAAGATGCTTCTTACCATCAATGTTTACCAGACAGATTACTCCGTATTTGCCTTTTTCGATAAATTTAAAATTGGCAGCAAAAATTCCATTGTAATTCTTCAAGCTATTTATTTGTTCATTTCCGTTGGGTTCGATTACTTTAACCTTTCCAACAGCGTCTTTAATCGGATGGTTAGCGGAATCATGAAACAGCTTTACCATAACGTGATGGGTGGCGCCGTTTGGATCTTTCATGTTCATGCTTGCCAGACTCATGATCTGGAACTCTGCCCGGATATTTTTTTCGATCATTGTGTGTTCAAATGTACCTGTCTGGCCGGTGTGTCCCTTTGTAGTCATTGCAGGCATGTGTGTCTGTCCGTGCCCTTCATGGGTCGTGTCTGCGATTGTCATGTTTGGCATAATCGAGCATATAATTAGAAACATTGTAAAAAATACTATTATTATTTTCATTGTTAGATCTCCTTTTCATCATGTTCTTTGGGTAGATGCCATCCTCTCCAAATTCCGTAAATTACCGGAATCACGATTAAGGTGAGAAAGGTGGCGCTTACCAATCCACCCACCATCGGAGCCGCGATACGCTTCATGACCTGGGAACCGGTACCGTGACCCCATAAAATGGGCATAAGCCCTGCGGTTGTGGTAATAACGGTCATCATAATGGGACGTACCCGCAACGCAGTGCCTGCAACAATAGACTCACGCAGGTGTGTTCGATTGAATGTATCTGCGTACCGTGC
>CAZKDT010000118.1:0-8287 GCA_964551515.1 uncultured Desulfobacteraceae bacterium
GCCGAGGTAGCTCAGTCGGTAGAGCAGGGGACTGAAAATCCCCGTGTCGGCAGTTCGATTCTGTCCCTCGGCACCAATAATATTAAGAGGTTATGGTTCATACCATAGCCTCTTTTTTTGTGTTTGCTACCATTTTGCTACCGGTTGTCTGAAAAATTGCGTTTTCCAGCCTGCAAGCTGCCTCTTGATTAACTGTATCCATCAAGTGAACATAACGTCCCCTTTTCACGGTTTGTCAATATGCAAGGATAAGCGTTTACCAACGTTCTCAATTTACACCCATACTGGGAGGAGGTCCCCGTAAAAATACCGGGACAGAGCCGGCAGATCGTACTGGATAACACTTTTTTCCATTTGACCGGGGCTATACTATTCCACTTGGGGCCAAACCCCTAAGTTTTGCTTTTACCCTGTCCCATACTGTGTTATATTCTTTTTCCTTTGCAAGCCCCATCGTTGTCTCCAAGTAATGATAAGAAGCAACATCATATTAATCATTATTGAATTTAGTGGGCTACATGTTTTGTTTGTAACATCTCAACAAATTATGGATACGGTTCAATATCACCATTCAATACACCAGAACTTTTTGAGTAGGTGCTTTTGTTTGAATATGAAACGAGATACCCTGACTTTTCAAAATAACCAAGGTAAGAACTATGAAAATTTTAAATGTTCGGTTTAAAAATATAAATACATTAAAAGGAGAATGGGAGATTCATTTTAACCGCCCTCCACTGCGGGAAGCTGGTCTATTTGCGATTACCGGTCCCAACGGATCCGGTAAGAGTACTATTTTCGATGCGATTTCACTGGGACTTTACGGCGAGGTGATCCGTCTTAAAAATTCGTCGGAGCAGATCGTGAGTAATAAAACCTCGGAATGCTATTCAACGGTAACGTTTTCGGTCGGCGGTGAGGTGTTTCGTTCGACCTGGTCTCTGCATCTTGATGAGGGCAACCCGCTTGAACCGGAAATGAGCCTTGTCAAACTGAACGGAACTGAGAACGTGCTTGCAAATAACATTGTTGCGGTTCGAAGCCGTATAACCGAAGTAACCGGTCTCGATTATAAACGCTTTTCCCGATCCATTATGCTGGCACAGGGGGAAGTTGCCGCCTTTTTAAACGCCTTGGATTACGAGCGAGTTGAAATTTTAGAAAAAATCGTCGGCCATGATATGTATTCAAACGTTGTAGAAGAAATTGTTAAAAATGCTGAAACAGAAGATAATAAACTTACAACACTAAAAGAAGATATTCAAAACTTTCCGTTGATACCTCCGTCAGAGGTTAAGGCGCTTGAGGACACTACCGAACAGTTGGAAGATGATTTTCGAGAAACCGAGCGAACCTTATCCATATTCAATGAAAAAAAAGAACAGATCCAGTTAGTTCGTCAATTAAAAGATGAATATAACAAAAATCAGATGGGTCTGGCCCAAGTCCGGGGACGAAAAGAGCAGATGCAGTCTGATCTTTTGCGGCTGAAAAAAGCAACGGATGCCGCACCGTTTGAAAAAGACATCGACCGACTCAACTACCATAAAGAAAAAACGTCCGAATATTTGAATACCCTGAATACGCTTGAGGCGGAAACAACCGATCTGGAAAATCGGCTCGAAGCACTGAAAGCAACAGATCGGAAGCAAGGCCTTGAAGTGGAGCAGAATCAGAACGTCCGGAACGAACGCCTCCGGTTGATCGAAAAGACGCTGGAAATCGACAGAAAGATACAGACACTAAGCGCTTTGCTTCAGACGCTTAACCAAAGACGATCGTCTCTTGAAAACCGACTGCAATTGAATGTGCAACACCAACAGACAACCCGGCGACAACTCGCAGAAAATGAAGCGCTTCTGGCGAACACGGAGACATGGATCAAGGCACATGCATCCGATAAAAACATGGCCAGCAACATTGCAGGCCCTAAAGACGCTCTTGAGCAGCTGAAATCAACTCGTAAAGATCTGGCCGCACATAGCGTTCAGCAGATATCCGCCCAAAAAGCCGAGAAAAAAGCGTCCGCATCACTGGCAAAAAACAAACGCAAAAAAGAAAAGCTTAAGAACAAAGCGGATAAACTCATCGCCCGCCAGGCTGAGCTGAAAAAAATGCAGGCATCCCTCCTGGCCGGTGCTTCTCCGGCAACACTCGATAAAACGCTCGAAAACCAGAAAAAGCAGCGGATGGATTTTCAATCCATGCTCAAACTCTGCAAAACTTATGCCCGGCAGGAAAAAGGAGACGGCAATGCCCTGGAACTGGCACTGAAGACCGCCGAGCAGGATCACGGCCACTTGCTCAACCGCTTGGAACAGGAACAGAAAACCCTGTCCAGGGTTAACAGTATCGCAAGATTTGAACCGTGCAGAAAGCAGCTTAATAAAAAGGAGGCTTGTCCTCTGTGCGGGTCGATGGATCACCCCTATGTGGACCGTGAACCGCCCTTCGAAAAGGATCCTGCAGAGGTGGTTCGCGAGCAGGAGCTACGAATTGAGGCGCTTAAGAATCAAATCAAAACCCTCTCGGATCAAATTGCCGGGCTAAAAAATCGTCATGACCGTTTTAGTGAAACAAGACGCCGGTGGAGCCAGCTCAGCCACGCAACCGGGACCGAATGGGCTCTTGGAGACCTGTCATCAGTTAAGAAAGCCATTCGGGCCCTTAAAAAAAACGTGCGAAAGCAACGGGGCAGGATTAAGCGCATTGGCAAACTATCTAAGAAAACGGAAAAACTCGACAAGGCCCTCCGGAAAAAATTGGTCAAAACAAACGAAACCCAACAGGCCGCCGACCAGCTTCAAAACGACCTGAATCGCTGCAAGAAAAAATTAACCGCTATCCAGCAGAAACTCCAGACAGCCAGGCAAAGAGAAGCCAATCTGGTGCAAAACCTTAGTGAAAGTCTTGAATCCTTTAACCTTGCGATTCCAGCGCCGGGAACAGAGAGCGAACTGATTGGACGTCTGGAAAACATAGGACTTGATTATCACAGCCACGTCAATCACCGTCGCGAATTAAACGAACAGATTCTTGCATTAAAAAACAAAGACGGGAGTTTGCCGGCGGAATGCGACCGTTTAAAAAAAGAGATAAAAGATGTGGAAGGACAAATTGAAACCGAGCAAGTGACCTTACACACGTTGAAAATCAGACGAGAAAAGACGTTTGGAACCGGAAATGCGCTTCAGGAAAAAAAGGAAGCGGAGAAAACACTGCTTGAGAAGCAAGAAAAACGTGAAGCCATTCAGCAGGAAACCCGGCAGCTTCGTCAAACTCTTTCAGAGAAGCAAAAGCTAAAACAGACAACGGAAAAGATGTGGCAGGATGCTCAAAATGAATGTGAACAACTGAAGCAGAAAATTTTAAACGAGGCTGCTTCTTCGGGCTTCCGTACCCTGGAGGAGATACACAACAGCCTTTTAAGCCCTGAACAGCGGCAGGCCCTGGATCAGAAACCGGAAGTCGTCGATAGCGAAATTGTCAGATACACAAAAAATTTGGAAACCATCCGAAAAGAACTTGACCAAGAAGGTTTAAAAGGAATTGCCGATAAAACATCAGAAGACCTGAGTCTAAAGATCCAGGATCTACACAAACAAAAGGATCAATTAGCGCAAGAGATTTCCTCGGCCGCTGATCGTCTGAAACATTACCAAATACTGGAAAAAGAATATCAAGAAAAGACTCAAGCATTGGAACAACAGGAAAATCTGTGTAACAGATTAAACGAAGAGAAACGCTTTTTTGAAACCGCCGGCGAAGCCGAAGTCAAGACACGTGTTCAAGAACTGATGCTGGAGCGCCTGCTGGAACATAGCAACAAGCATCTTGAAAACCTCAGCAGTCGCTATTATTTGAAACGCCATGAGATGAACGGATTGGGCTTGGAAATAGAGGACCTTCTGCATAGCACCCACAGAACCGTCAACACATTGTCTGGCGGTGAAAGCTTTTTAGTCAGCCTTTCCATGGCCCTGGGACTCTCCGATATGTCCGGCAATGGCCGTAAAATAGAGTCTCTTTTTGTGGACGAAGGCTTTGGTAGCCTGGATGATGAAACCCTATACAAGGTGCTGTCCACACTGAAAGATTTAAAAAATAACGGCAAAATGGTGGGCGTTATTTCCCATGTCAAAAAGGTTGAAGATGAAATCCCCACCAAGATCAGATTAACAAGGATGCCCGGAGGCCTGAGTCGTTTGGACGTAGTGGCATAATTATTCAAGACAGTGTATTTGTAACGTTTCAATAAAAGTAACTTCTCAATAAGTTCTGTTGTATCAAATGGTGATATTGAACCGTATCCATAATTTATTGAGATGTTACAAATAAAATTATTAACCCTTTAATCTTGCACTCAAAATGGGATGTTTACAACCAAAAAACGGCTATTATTAGATCTCTTTAAGCAAGAATCAAGGTTCGACGTCAGGTCTTACAGAGCAAGACCATTTTCCTCAAGGTGCCGACCTGATATCTTGTTTTCAACACAGCTTTGACTCTCCAACAACCAGTCCATCGTCAAATCCCACTACTGCATAAAGCGCCTTTGTAAGACTTCCCTTGGCTTTGTATTCCTGAATAACGGCGACGGTCCTTGCAGGCGCGGTGGCCGGCGCCATTGCACCAAAAATGATTGATAACGGCAAATCTCGAGTGAGCACATATATTGCAATTGCAACCAGCAGAAAGGCCATTAAAGATGATGCAAAAATAATGCAAACAATGCCGGGACCCATACGCTTTAAAGAGGCCAGACTCAGTTCGGAACCAATAGTAAATGCAACAAACCCTAAACCAATCTCCGACACGAATGATGGCTGTTAAATAACGCCTTGTTCAAAAATATTCAGAATGGTCGGTCCGAGAATGACGCCCAACGTCATATAACCGATTATTGGGGGCAAATTGATACGATTTGCCAGGCGACCCATATAGAACCCGATAATAGTTGCACCCCCCAACAGGGTCAAAATGGAAAAATGAACTCTCGGTTTTCATTCTAAATCTATTAAAAAAACAAACTACAGACCTCGTCATTTAGCTTGGAAAAATAATCGTGACTCCTTAATTTTCAGGGGATTGCGTGAAAATTGGACAAGGCGCAGAATTTGCGGAAAAGGGCCATTTTTGGACGGGAACTAACTATTTTAATTCCTCAATACGTTCGATATCCTTTGATTTTCCCAGCATCATAAGAATGTCGCTTTCCTTAATAACAAAATTTGCCGGGGGAACAAGAATAAAGTTTTCGGAAACCAGTTCTTTAACCGCAATGACATAAACCTTGTACTTGGCTCGAAGATTCAGATCTTTCAGGGACTTACCGATAAAAGCGCTTGGAGGGCCCACCTGAACAAGGTTGTAGTCTTCCTCTAAAGGAATAAAATCCAGAATATTAGCCATGGACAAGCCTCTGGCCACCCTGACTGCCATATCTTTTTCCGGGTGGATGATTTCTGTGGCGCCGACCTTGCTCAATATTTTTGCGTGGTCTTCGTCCAGTGCCTTTGCCAGAATCTTTTTGACTCCGATTTCGTGTAAATGGAGGCTGATTAATATGCTGATACTGATATTGATTCCGGTGCTGACAATAACCCCGTCCATTATTTCCAGACCAAGGGATTTGAGGGGCTCGTTTTCAGTGGCGTCCATTACGATGGCTTCACTACAAAATGCTTTAATAGCCTGAACACGATTGCGGTCAACATCAATGGCGATAATTTCATTTCCGTCTTCGTAGAGCGTTTTGGCGACAAAAAAGCCGAATTTCCCCAAACCGATGACTGCAAATCGTTTTATTTTTTTCATTTTTCACCTGAATGTAAATGTTGTACTTTTGCGACAAAACTTTTTTCATGCCACTAAGACACCAAGGCACGAAGAAAGAATAACAAAATAAAATCCTTGGTGTCTTTGCCAATGTTTTGTTGGTTTATCCGATCATAATATTTTCTTCAGCATATTCAATGCCGTTTGTTAATTTTACACCGACGATTAAATAGGAAAAGGTTAATACACCGACCCTGCCGATTAACATCATGATAATAATCAAAAATTTCCCCGGACAGGTCATTTGGCTTGTAGCACCCATGGAAAGGCCCACGGTTCCAAATGCTGAAACCACTTCAAACAGATATGAAAGAAACTGTGAATGATGTTCACCGGAACTCAGATTGTCCGGTATGCTTAAAAGAAGTAAAAAAAGCACTGCTATAATTATCGCCATGGATATAAGCACAAGGGATGCGCTTTTTGCTACCGTATCTTTGGGGATGCTTTTTTTGAACATGTTCACCCGGATTTTATTCCTCATGCGGCTCCAGGCAAATTTTCCCAGAACGGCCAGGGTGGTGGTTTTTATCCCTCCGCCGCAAGAACCCGGAGAAGCGCCGACAACCATTAAAAATATCATAAATGCCAGAGTTGCGTTACCAAGAGTTGCAATATTGATGGTGTTAAATCCGGCGGTGCGGCAGGTTATGGACTGAAAAAGAGAAGTCAGAAAACTGCCGACAAATGAGTGCCCGTGCAGTGAAGCATTCTGCTCAACGCTCCAGAAAACCGCCATTCCCGCCAGAATTAAAATGCCGGTTGTGATTAAAACGGTTTTTGTTTGAACAGACAGCTTTACTCGTTTCCCTTGTGACCGGAATACGGTGTTATATATGTCATACACCACAGGAAACCCGATTCCGCCGAATATAATTAACGTGCAGATCACAACATTTAAGAAGAGATCACCCGTATAATCCATAAAACTGTTCGTGAACAGGGAAAACCCCGCATTGCAAAATGCGGAAACAGAGTGGAAGACACCCATGTAAAGCGCCTTTGTTAATGGATATTCTTTGGTCCAATGAACGGTTAGCAACACTATGCCGGAAAGTTCCGCAATGACGGTGAACCAGATGATTGATTTTACAAGCTGATTGATATCTTCACGAGGGGTATGGGCAAAAAGATCCTGCATAACCATCCGCTGCTTAAATGATACTTGCTTTCCCATCATCAGAAAGATGGTTACTGAAATCGTCATGACACCCAGTCCGCCCAGTTGAATTAAAGCAAGAATAACATTTTGACCGAAAAAGGTAAAATAGGACCCGGTATCGACAACGATCAGGCCGGTTACACAAACTGCGGACGTGGCGGTAAAAATTGCATCAATTAAAGAAATCGTTCCGGAAACAGTAGATGCCGGCAACAAAAGTAAAAATGTGCCCACACCGATCGTCACAAGGTAACTGGACAATAAGATTGTCCCGGGATGCATTTTTCTGAAGGCTTTCATGACTATTTTTATTTTTGAATAATAAGAAAAGTAACCTTAGAATGCCAAAATAGTATCTTGCAACCTTTTTTTAACTTCCCCAAAGCACCGCCTAATTTTTAATCAAGCTATTTTACCCTATCGCTGTATAAACAACACATCAAATTATACGTTAAACGGCTTAGACAAAGGCTTTGCATTGATTGGAGTAACCATCATAAAATCTAACCTCTGGTGGCATCCAATGAAAATACCTTTTTTGCTGTGTTGTTTGTCTTTCAGGAAAGCCCTCATACAAGGAGGACAAGCCGATGACACCGCATCTCCCCGCTATTCACGATATCTTCGACCTGCTTTATCAAGATCTTGCGGTAGCCGACTACATCTGCGATCTTGATGCCTCGGACCTGCGCTATCCTCGACTTTTACAAGGGTAAAGTGGGTTAAGGTTGTCTTTTCAGCGAACAATTTAATTGACCAGAAAAAATTCTGTAATTTGTGATATAAGATGATATTGCAGATAAAATTTTATGTTAACATATTCTGTAATAATAATATATAAGTAGAAAATTAATAAAAATATTATGGGAAAATCAATGCAGTATGTCAAGGACAATTAAGAGCTAAAGCCAAAGAAATTATTAGAACTTGCAAGGGAAATATTGAGACGCAAGCATTACAGCATCCGAACGGAAGAAACTTATGCTGGATGGATTACACGATATATACATTTTCATAACAAGCGACCTCACAAGAATATGGGTGTTCACAAGATAGAAGAATTTCTTACCCACCTGGCAGTGGATAGAAATGTTTCCCCGTCTACTCAGAATCAAGCATTTAACGCTATTTTATTTCTTTACAGAAATGTTTTAAATATTTCATTTGAAGGAAAGAAAATTGATGCCGTCCGGGCGCGAAAAAAGCGGGATCTTCCGGTGGTAATGACCAAAAATAAAGTTAAAAAAATAATTATGGCCATGTCAGGAATAAATCAATTGATGGCAA
>CAZKDT010000119.1:0-8251 GCA_964551515.1 uncultured Desulfobacteraceae bacterium
TCCCCCAAAAATTAAGGAGTCACGATTATTTTTTCAAGCTGAATGACGAGGTCTGTAGTCAGGATATTGCACGAGCTTGAGGTGTTTATTTGCAAGTTGAGAGAAGCGAAATTCCCTCTTCGAGGTATTCAAGGGGGCGGCACCGCTTGATAAAGCAGGAGAAACCTCCGCTGGCTACCGAGGAACCCTTGATCTTGAACAAAAATCCTCATTAATGTATGAATATTATATTAATTTTTGTCAGGAATCCTCCCGGTCATCAGTGCAATCTTAAGGCCGCCATGCGGCAACAGATGGGTGGTCGATTTGAAAGGAACCATTCCTGCAAGGCGAGGATTGGGGGCAATTAAAACAAATTTCCATCCTTTGTATTTTTTTTTAAGTCTTTGGCAGACGGACAGAAAAAGCGCTTCACTTTCTCGTCGCGATCCGAGCCGCCGACCAAACGGCGGGTTAAGTGTCACCAACCCGGTCCGGTTTGTCAGTTCAGTCGGCGAAAGATCGAAAAAATCCCGGGTGGAAATGGCGATAATGCCGGACAGGCCGTGCTGAGTCACGCTGTTTTCAAGTTCGCGAGCCGCCCGGTCGTCCTGGTCCGAGGCAAAAATGAAGGGGCTGTTTGTTCGAACGATCTTCTTTTCCGCCTCCTGTTTTATGTGCTGCCATCGTTTGGGTTGAAACGAGGGCCATTGCATGAAGGCAAAATCCCTGAACCTGCCCGGTGAAATCTTCTGAGCTATCAAAGTGGCCTCAATGGCAAATGTGCCGGAACCGCACATAGGATCTACAAGGGGTTCTGTCCCCGTATACCCGGAAAGTATCAGGGCAGCGGCGGCAAGGGTCTCTCGAATGGGTGCCTTGGCTGCGCAAGGTTTGATGCCCCGCTTGTGAAGAAGATCGCCGCTGCTGTCAATGGACAGGGTAACGTGGTTATCGGACAACCGGACAAAGATTTGCTGGGTAACGGTTGGTTCCGGGGTGGTTTCCCCTGAGAATTCATTTTGCGCAAAGCGGAAGGCAATACTTGCCTGAACACGCCCGGCAACGGCATCCTTATGATAAAGCCTTGACTGCCGGGAAGTCACACGGATGTGGGTCGGGGTGCCCGGCAGCAGAAAAAGCTCCCAGGGGACAGCAGTCAGGTTTTTTTCGAGTTTCTGAAAATTAGCGGCATGAAATGATTCGATGCGCATGAGAAGCCGGTTGGCGGTGCGGAGGCTCAGGTCGGCAAGGTAGCAGTCGTGAAGCCGCCCCTTGAATTCAACCCCGCCTTCCACGATCGTCATGGATATCCCGGACGGCAAAAGGGCTTTCAGTTCATCCCGGCAAATCGTTTCAAGGCCCGGTGTGGTTGCGGCAAAAAACCGCCTTTTTCGACCGATCACATGCCGTTTTATCCGTTTTTTAAGCGGTGTCTCAGTTGTCGCTCTGGTCATTTCTTTTCCATTTCATTCCACTTTTTGCCACACACTTCTCCATAGCTTTTATCGGTTAAGCTGAAATCACGCATGAATGTCAAATTCAAGGTTACGACAGTGGCTGATTGTTTATCCTGATTTTAAACACCGGTACTGTTTTTAACAGAATTAAAAAATTGGGCAAAGGAAAAATAATCTTTCTGGATCCTGTGTGCTTAAGAGAAACCTGAGAAAATAGAAAGTGGTTCAATGACATCAATTTGTCAAGAATAAAGAAATGTGGGGTTTAATTCGAAAAATAGTAAGTTTTTAATAACTTTGGCGCGGCTCGGGCTTACGGGTGCTTAAGCACAAGTTTCAGTCGGTTGGAAAGAGATGCACGCCGTCGTGGAGCGTTCCCCTTGTATTGGGATTCAAATGCGTTTGCCCTGTTGATAGAGAATGTGTTGGTTGACGTTTGATTGTGATAATGTTAGCAAGGGTGCATGATAAAAAGGCATTTATAGTGGGAACCCGTATATCATTGCTGTGGGGGATTTTCTGAGATTTTAAAATCTCATGTTCGTTAGTTTGAGTATTTTAAGTTATGAACATTCTACTGATTGAAATTAATCCATTTGCGCCGACAATGACACCTATTTCGTTGGGCTACATTGCCGCCTTTCTTGAATCGAAGGGGTTCAGGACCAAAATATTGATTGTGGGGCAGGATACGTCTTTGTCACGTTCCGGTTTTCATGAGCTTATCACCGGCTTTCAGCCGGCTCTGGTTGGTTTGACGGCCTACCAGAGAACCATGCTTTATGTAAGAGGCTTTGCCAACCTTATAAAGTCTATGGACAATAATATTAAGGTGGCCATTGGGGGTCCACAGGCGACCTTCATGCCCTCTTCCGCTTTTAAAGAACTTGCTGATATTGATTATATCTGTCGATCTTCGGGCGAAGTCACGTTACTAAGGGTAGCGCAGGCCATCAAAAACGGGACGGCTTTTTCGGATCTTGCAGGCGTAAGTTACAAGGATACCCAGGGCGCTGTCTTTGAAACCCCGGAAATTGAGGGCTTTACAGAACTGGATCATTATCCTTCTCCATACCTGAATGACATTTTTGACTATTCTTGTATGAATGAAGCCGTCATGCTGAGCTCTCGCGGATGTCCTTATCACTGTATTTACTGTTACACTCCCCATGCTTTCAAACACAACATAACCTTTCATTCCGTTGACCGGGTCATGGAAGAAATCAGATGGGTAACCCAAAAAGGGGTAAAAAGACTTTGGTTTGCCGACCCAAATATCTCCTGTAACCCCACACGGCTCATAGAAATTTTTGACAGAATTCTGACACAAGGCATTGAGGTGAAAATGTGGGTGCAGACCCGTGTGGATCTTGTAACTGAGGAGTTGATGAAAAAAATGAAACGAGCCGGGGTAGGTGTTATAGCCTTTGGGCTTGAGTCGGCTTCTGACCGTGTATTAACGAAGCTTGGCAAGCAGATAAACACGGAACAGGTGGCCCGGGCCATCCGGCTGGCCCAGGACCAGGGTATAGAAGTGGAACTTTTTACCTTGTTTGGGCTGCCTTACGAAACTTTTGAGGATGCGGTAGAAACACTTGAATTTGTGAAAAAAAACAACGTCAAGATCATGGGAAATAGCAATTCACAGCAGATGCAAATCTATTTTGGAACACACCTGGCCAAACATTACAAGAATTATAATATACGACCGTTGAATAATAACTGTCCGGCATATATGTCCATTGGATCTCAATACGAAACCCAATGGTTTGGAATCGATGAGCTTCAAAAAATCCAAAGTATGTGGCGAGCGAATTCTCTTGATGGAGGCAAGCGGATCGTATCGTAATAACCCAACCCGGCAAAGCCGGAACCAAATTGAATATTGACGATTTGTGGTATCGCTTCGCTCTGTCTTTTCTATAAAAATCGATAGAATTCCTTAAATATTCAATTTGACTATGGCATAAATCATGTGCAAACATGATGTGATTTCAATAAATAGGTACTAATAAACAACTGACTATGATCAAACCCGCCATACAAAAACTATATGTAGTCCTGGCCAAACAACAGGATAAAGCCGATTTTGAGTTGCTTTGCCGTATATTGGCGGGCCTGTTTTCATATGTAAACATAACATCCAACCTTTATCTAATTGCCGAGAATCTGTCCGAAAGCATGTCCCAGATCGAACGGATTCAGAAGGACGTGG
Organism: uncultured Desulfobacteraceae bacterium; assembly: GCA_964551515.1. Classification (GTDB taxonomy): domain Bacteria; phylum Desulfobacterota; class Desulfobacteria; order Desulfobacterales; family UBA11574; genus S5133MH16. The sequence goes on from CAZKDT010000119.1 coordinate 3,655, forward strand.
GCAAATTCCTCAAGGCCAACCTGTTTGCACGGCTTTATCTTCATTTTGTCCATTCGGTTAATCTGACAACCGTCAAAGAAATAGATTATTATTTTTATTATTATTACCAGTCATTGAAAAGAGCAGCCAGCGAATTTGATAGAGAGGGCTTCATACATCAGGAAGTGCCCAGGCTTATATTGCTGCCGGTTATTGCGCCGCATCATCGTGTTGAGTCCGCTACACTAATCGGGCTTCTTAATGAGCTTAAAAGTATTTTTATGTTGCCCTGTCTTTACCTGGACAAAACCACCTCTTTTCTGTCGAAAGATAAAGATCTTTTTACCCGAGCAGAAAAGATTTATTTTGGTAATGGCCACTCAGGAGAGCCTTCTGAAATCGCATGCAATTTGTTTTATCAGGATCTCCTTGATGAGTCATTAGCTAAGTTGGCATCCAAAGCTGCAGTTATTTCTGGCCCCTGCCCGCCTTCGCTCATTGTTTCGGCCAAAGACGGGAAGATTTATTGTTGTATGGATGCATTTCGCAAGAATGAAAGCCTGACCGACATTTATGGAAAAAGCTCGGATGAACTCATGGAAATTTACTATGAACACAATCATTCCAAAAGAGATTGCCTGGCGTGCAGACGCCGGACAGCCAAGTTTTTTGCGGGGTTACCCGTATCGGAAACCAAAAAACAACATATTGGAGCATTGATTTCTCATTTTGAAATGACAACAACGGGGCCAGTAACCCTGATATGCTGAACATGGAATGGTTAACAAAGATAATACCTGAATTTTGCATGAAAATTGGACACTGGCCCTCAGGTTTCAGGTGTCAGTAGTGAAAAAGCGAGAGCCAGCCTGAAACCTGACACCCGACACCTGAAACCTATACTTCGAGAAGGCTTCACCACGCCCTTTGGGGTGAAAATTAATGAATAAAAAAGATCATCATCCGGTTTGCCATTTGGGTGAAATGTATGATTCTATGATTTTCTTTAAACCCGCTTTAATTAAGAAGTTTAAATAGTTTCATTAATTTTCATGCAAGATTCAGGTACTAAGCGTCCATTCTATATCAAGGGCAAATCAATTTTATATCCATATCTTGCCTGATTCCGAGGCGCGTTAGAACAAAATCATATTTTAAAGGATCATCGGGAACAAGTTTTTTAAAGCAGGATGTTATTTCAATAGCTGTATTCATGTTAGCCTGTTTTTTTGCGGTAAGACCCAACTTTAGGCTTATTTTATGCATGTGAGTATCAAGCGGAATAACCAGTTTTGACAATGGTATATTCTTCCATCCTCCTGGATCAACCAGGTCTTTTCTGACCATCCACCTTAAAAAAAGATTCATTCTCTTACAGGCGCTTCCCTTTTCAGGCAAAGCCACAAGATGTCCGGGTTTACCTTTTCCGGCGGTAAGCTGACTTGCAAAAAAAATCATAGATGGGATAACAGTACTATCTTCCGGCGACATACCATAAGAAAAACATTTATTCAAAGAACCAAACTGAGCAATCACACTTTTTATTCCCCAAAACAACCCTGCAAGATGGACCCCGGTAGCAAATCTATGAGTAAAGCCTTCAAATGCTTTGCAAAAGGATCTATAACTCGAATTTTTTATAAAAACATAAGGAGATGGATTCATTATGTCGAGCACAACAGAAACGCTTTTAAGTATTTGTTTCACCCGGCCGTATGCGAGTGAAGATGCTATCAATCCGACGATTTCACGGTCTCTTATATCTTTATATAAATATAAAAATTCAAGGGGGTCAGGATGAACATACCCGCGTTTGTTATACTGATTGTACAGGTTGTCAATTTTCTTTTTCAGAATTTCAGGTGTCATATTGATTTCTACTTTTGTATAGAGTGGTTACCGTTCAACACCTTACATTGAATCCGTGTCAGCTTAAAATTTCATCATTGTATATTTCGAACAAAAATTATATAATTTTATTTATTTATTATCAACCATCAGACAACGCCTTCAGCAATTCTCATTTTGAAAAGATATCCCTGTGAGAGCGGCTTTCCAGCCGCGAAAAATCGTGGCAAAATGCCACTCACACGGTATCTGGAAATGAACTTGGCGCCATAATGAGAGTTGCTACAACACCTTAAATAATCTTAAATAAATGACCGAAAGTAAAAACAAGGTAAGCTCAAATGGACTCCGGTGGCCTGATCTCATATACGGAACCCTGATAAAAAGATATCATCGTTTTCTTGCTGATGTGAAGCTTACAAGCGGCGAAGTGGTAACAGCCCACTGCCCTAATTCAGGAACAATGAAAGAGTGCTCACAGCCGGGCCGGCCGGTATATCTTTCAATTCATGACAATCCCAAGAGGAAATTAAAATACACCTGGGAAATGATTAAAATGCCCACGTCCCTTGTGGGAGTCAATACCATGGTCCCCAACAGGCTTGTAAAAAAATCGATCGAGGAGGGACGGGTTGATCAGTTAACGGGCTATGAAAATATAAAACCTGAAATTAAAGTGCCGGGTGGCTCCCGCCTTGATCTTTTGCTTACAAAAGGAAAAAATGAAAAATGCTTTGTCGAGATAAAAAACTGCACTCTGGTTAAAGATGGCATTGCATACTTCCCGGACGCGGTGACTGCCCGTGGCCGGAAACATCTGGTAGAACTTCAAAAACTTATTTCAAAGGGAAACCGCTGTGGCATGTTTTTTCTTGTACAAAGGATGGATGCAAAAGCATTCACTACAGCCGACCATATTGACCCGGAATACGGAAAAGAGTTCAGAAAGGCAAAAAACAGTGGTGTTGAAGTAATTGTTTATGATGTTGTCATGGATCTTAATAACATCATCTTGGGGAAAAAGATCCCTCTTTGTTAACTGATGAACTCGTAAAAAGTCTGTTTTGTTCCATATTTGTCATTTCGGCAAAAGCCGGAATCCAGTAAAGAATCCTGGCCCAAAGGACCAGGTTTTTCAGGATAAAGTAAAAATTGGTCTGACGGGCTTAAAGAAAACAAACTTGATTTTGTCAGCCAAAATTTGCGCCATGCTGTAACTGTTAAAAATTCGTCCCAGATGGAGCTTTTTTAACTTCGTTTTGAAGCAAAGGCTGGTCGGGGCGAGAAAAATTGACCTCTTGAAATCTCTCCTGAATTCGTATATACAAGCGTAGACCCAAAAAGCCATTCTATTTATTACATATCTAAGGCATCTTTCCATGAACAAGAAGCAGATGTCAGAGCAGGATATTCGTTCCAAGTTCATCACCCCGGCTATTGTTGAAGGAGGCTGGGACCTGCTTACCCAAATTCGTGAGGAAGTGACATTCACTCAGGGCAAGGTAATTGTCAGGGGTAAGCTGGTCAGCCGTGGAAAAGCCAATTGAATAAGAAAACAGCGACCTTATGAAAGACGACAAGAAAAGCTTAGACTCCATCGTTATAAATGAAGTACAACTCCTCTTAGCTGAAAAAAGAACATCTCTTTCGGTCATGCGCACAGGCATTTCAGTACTCGCTTTACCCCTGTCGGTTCTGAGCGTACTGATTGCCACGTCAAAATATTACGACATCTTTCATGTCATGAACATGCTTATCACTTTGATGGTGATGAATGCCATTTTAATCATTTTAGGAGCGTTTCTCGTGGTTCGGTCACTTCTGAAGATGCGTCATAACGATTCGCTCATTCAAAAGCTCAAAAAAAAACACAGCACTGTTTCCGAGTTCATAGATTGATTTCGTCTAATTTAGTGTCAGAATTGATAATTCATTTTATGATATATGGAATTAGTGGGAATCGGCTTCATGTGGTGTGATTGGCAAGCTATGTCAGAATTGATATTTATTATAAATCCTTACTTTCGTAGTCGTGTTTGAATTGATAAACATCTGGAGGTAACCATGGCTTTTTGGCAGCGACTTCTTATAACAGTTTTAGTAATGTTAGTGACAAGTTTTATAGTGGGTGCCATTTGGCGGTCGACATTTAACATGATAATACCCAGTTATATAGCTGGCGTTATTGCTGTACTTGCAGCTTTGCCGGTTTGGGTGTTATCAACGGTTTAAAAGTTTACCCGTGTGAAAAAAGGCAAACCTATATATCTCGGTTTTTCATAGAAAACCGCCAGTTATCTTTCAGTTGAGGAGTTTGCAGTCCGTTTCCAACTGGAAAAAGATGTTATTGAGGCTACTGTAGAGTATCTCCGTAAATTAAAAAGAACGTCCGGTGAACGTTCAATTCCAGTAATGGCATGTTATCGTAACGACAACCTGGAATCCATTGTCAGATGTGCTGGTTCAAAACATAATTATATGTGATTCAAAATGTAAGTCTATCCTTAATTTATAATACCTGAATTTTGCATGAAAATTAATGAGATTTTTTAAACGGCTTAATTGGAGGGGGTTTAGACAAAATCACATAATCCTAGTTTTTACCCAAACATTAAATCGGATGATGATCTTTTTTATTCATTAATATTCACCCGAAGGGCGAGCCGGAGGCTTCCATATGCTGTGTTATTAAGGGTTGGTAATAGTTCACTATGACTTCACCCTTAAATGCCTTGCATATGAAAGCCTCCGACTCGTGCGAAATTCAGTT